>DXBU01000127.1 GCA_019116385.1 Candidatus Blautia faecigallinarum
CATAGCCACCCAGGAATGCGATTTTTTAGTGCTGGATGAGATTCTGGGACTTCTGGATAACGGAATTACCACAGCTCAGGTAATTATAGACATTCTGAAGCTGAAAGACGAGTCTATGCATATCATCATGACCGGTCAGAACCTTCCCCAGGAGCTGCTTCCTTATGTGGACAGCATTACCACCCTGGAGACAGAAGAAGTGACAAGAAATCGATGAAAAAATTCTGACACCCGTAAAAAGCAAAGGAGGAATGCAAATGGCAATTTTTAGAGGCGCAGGCGTTGCGATCGTAACCCCTATGTATGATGACGGAAAGGTAAATTATGACAAGCTTGGAGAACTGATAGAGTTTCAGATCGCCAATGGCACAGATGCGATCATTATCTGCGGTACCACCGGTGAATCTTCTACCCTGACCCATGGGGAGCATCTTCAGGCTATTCACTATACCATTGAAAAGGCGGCAAAACGTATTCCGGTGATCGCCGGTACCGGCTCCAACTGTACAGAAACAGCAATCATGCTGTCCAAGGAAGCTGCTTCCTATGGAGCAGATGCGCTTTTGCTGGTTACTCCGTACTATAATAAAGCCACCCAGAAGGGCCTCATTGCCCACTACACCGCGATAGCCAATGAAGTACCGGACACTCCTATTATCATGTATAATGTGCCAAGCCGTACCGGCTGCAATCTTCAGCCTGCAACGGTGGTATCTCTGGCAAAAAATGTAAAAAATATCGTAGGTATCAAGGCGGCAAGCGGCGATCTTTCCCAGATCGCGAAGATGATGTCCATGGCAGACGGCTGTCTGGAACTATATTCCGGAAATGACGACCAGGTCCTGCCGATCCTGTCTTTGGGAGGACTGGGCGTGATCTCTGTATTGTCTAATGTTGCACCCAGACAGACCCATGATATGGTTATGAAATTCCTGGAAGGAGATACAGCCGGCGCAGCAAAGATCCAGCTGGATGCCATCCCGCTGATCAGCGCCCTGTTCTGTGAGGTAAACCCCATTCCGGTGAAGACTGCCCTGAACCTTATGGGAATGGAAGTTGGTCCGCTGCGCATGCCTCTTACCGAGATGGAAGATGCAAATAAGGAAGTCCTGAAAAAAGCCATGAAGGACTTCGGCATCACACTTGCATAAGGGGAAAGGAAGATACATATGGTAAGAATTATCATGCATGGCTGCAACGGCCATATGGGCCAGGTGATCTCAAATCTGGCAAAAGACGATCCGGAAGCCGAGATCGTGGCAGGCATTGATGTGACAGATGAGGGAAAGAACAGCTATCCGGTGTATACCAGCCTTTCGGAGTGTACCGTGGAGGCTGATGCGATCATAGATTTTTCGGCTGCCGCTGCAGTGGATGCGCTTTTGGATTACAGCGTAAGCCGCCAGATCCCTGTGGTTGTGTGTACCACAGGCCTTAGGGAAGAACAGCTTGCAAAGCTGGAGGAATGCGCCAAAAAGGTAGCGGTACTGAAATCCGCCAACATGTCCCTGGGGATCAATACCCTTTTAAAGCTGGTGCAGGATGCGGCCAAGGTCCTGGCTGCGGCAGGCTTTGACATGGAGATCGTGGAGCGCCATCACAAGCTTAAAGTGGACGCGCCCAGCGGAACCGCTCTTGCCCTTGCGGACAGCCTGAATGAAGCAATGGAAAATGTCTATCATTATGTTTACGACCGCAGCCAAAGACGGGAGAAACGGGAAGAAAAAGAGATCGGCATTTCTGCAGTGCGGGGCGGCACCATCGTAGGCGAGCACGAAGTGATCTTTGCAGGTCCTGATGAAGTGATCGAATTTAAACATACAGCCCATTCCAAGGCAGTATTCGGGAAGGGCGCGCTGGAAGCGGCCAAGTTCCTTGCGGGCAAGCCGGCCGGCCGGTATGATATGAGTGATGTTATCGGATAAAAAACTTGACTATATACGAGAGATGGAGTACACTTGTATCGTTAAAGAACGGACTGAAATCACGAAGGCGTAGATACAGGAAACTGTAGCTGCGCCTTTTCTTTTTCCAATATGCCGGAGAGGATATCTGGAAAAAGAGGTTCCAGATCATTATAAAAAGGAGGATAAACAAATGAAAAAAAGAACGTTAGTAGCAGCAGCATTGTGCGGAGCAATGGTCTTAGGTTCCGTACCGGTATCTGCAGAGGCAGAGGAGACCGATTATTCATCCATGAAAATTGTCCTGATCCTTCCTGGCAGCATTGATGATCAGAGCTGGAATGCAAGCAATAATGCAGGCGCTTTGGCTTGTGACGAGCAGCTGGGAACCTCTATCGAGGTAATCGAATCCGTTCCGGTAGAAGAGTTTGAGTCTACCTTTATGGAGTATGGGGAGAGAGGCTATGACCTGATCATGTCGGCAGGAAGCCAGTTTGATGAGGCCTGCGCAGCGGTAGCTCCTCAGTATCCGGAATCTGTTTACACGGTTATCAATGGACAGGTGAGCGAGTCCGACAACATGGTTCCTGTATTCCCCAAGGAATATGAAGGCTCCTATCTTGCCGGAATTATCGCAGGATATGCCACAGAAAACGGAAACTTTGCAGTAATGGGCGGAGAATCCAATGGCCCTATGGTCCAGCTTATGGATACTTATGACGCGGCGGCAAAGGCTGTGTGCGAGGAAAGAGGCATTGAATTTACCACTACCCGTTCCTTTGTAAACACCTGGACAGATGTTTCTGCTACCAAATCCATGGCAGACCAGATGATCGATAATGGAGCAGACACGGTATTCTGCTATTCCAATGAAGGCGCTTCCGGCGCGGTACAGTCCACAGAAGAAAAAGGCGCAAACTTTGTAGCTTTTGCGGCAAACAAAAACGAAGAGAGCGACAGCGTAGTTGCTTCTGTAGATATGAACTGGGCAAACGTATATCCCTGGATCATTGAGGGCGTTGCCAGCGGCGAACTTCAGGGTGCGCAGCAGGTTGGCATTGCAGAAGGCGTATTCGAAGTTGTTTATAGTGACGCATGCTCCGATGAGTGCAAGGCAGCAGTAGACCAGGCAATCGAAGATGTGACCGCAGGAAACATTGATCTTACACAGTATTTCTCCGAAGCGTAAGAGAAAGTCAGGTTGGCAGTGCGTCCGCGCACTGCCAATTTTTATTCTGGCCTGAAAGTACAGGATTTTCCGGCAGAATAAAAAGCCCTCCATAAAATATACACAGGAAGGATGAGGCAGAAAATGAGTGAAGAGGTAATCCAGTTAAAACATATTACCAAACGGTTTGCCAAGGTTCTGGCAAATGACGATGTCTCCCTGACCATCCACAAGGGCGAGGTAGTAGCCCTTTTGGGGGAAAACGGAGCCGGAAAGAGTACGATCATGAAGATCCTTTACGGGCTCTACCGGGCAACCTCCGGAGAAATCCTGGTGGATGGACAGGAAAGAAAAATAAACAATCCCAAGGAAGCGATGAACCTGGGGATTTCTATGATCCAGCAGCATTTTTCCCTGGTCCCGGCCCATACGGTGACGGAAAATATCATCCTTGGAAACTGTAAAGGCCGGATCGATATCAAGGCCAAGGAAAAGGAGATTGAAGAACTGGCCCGGCAGTACGGATTTGAAGTGCCGGCAGGAGAGTATATCCGAAATCTTACCGTAGGCACCCAGCAGAAGGTGGAGATCTTAAAGGCCCTTTATCTGAACGCCCGTGTCCTGATCATGGACGAGCCTACTGCTGTGCTCACGCCCCAGGAGATTGATACGGTTATGGAGTTTGTGCGGAATTATGTGGCCAGGGGAAATTCCGTGGTATTTATCACCCACAAAATGAAAGAAGTTATGCAGGTATCGGATACCATTGTGGTCATGCGGAACGGCAGGATCTGCGGAAAAGTAAAACGGGAAGAGACCAACGAAAAAGAACTGGCCCATATGATGATCGGCCATGATCTGGAGGAACTGCAGACTCCCGGCGGAACGGATTTCTCCGGGCGGAAGAAACGGCTGGTAGTGGAAAACCTTACCATACAGCCCAAAAATCAGGCGGCCCTTTTGGATAACGTAAGCTTTGAAGTCCATGAAGGGGAGATCCTGGGGATCGCCGGGGTTTCCGAAAATGGCCAGCAGGAGCTCTGCGAGGCCCTTTATGGGGCGGCGGATATCACCTCCGGAAAGATTTTGCTGGATGGAGAGGATATCACGAAAACCAATGTGAAAGAGCGTATCCAGATGGGGATCGGCTATACCGCCTCCGACCGTTACCGTTACGGAATGGTGGAGGATATGTCCCTTGCAGAAAATATGCTGCTGAAATCCAGCTATCTGAAACGGTGGAGCCGGCGGGGGATCATCAACTGGAAAAAACTGCGGTCCTATACCGATGAACAGATCAGGGACTACAGCATCAAAGCGCCGGACAACGGGGTTACGGCAGGAAGCCTTTCCGGAGGAAACCAGCAGAAGCTGGTGGTTGCCAGAGAGGTGGACATGGGCCAGAAAATGATCATATTTGATCAGCCTACCCGGGGATTGGATCTAGGCGCCATCAATTATGTACATAAAACGATTCTTTCAGAAAGAGAAAAAGGAAAATCTGTAATTTTGGTATCCACGGAGCTTTCTGAAATCTTTGCCTTGTCAGACCGGATCGCGGTCATGTACAAAGGAAGAATCATGGGGATCTACAAAAACGGCGAGCTGACCACAGAAAAGATCGGTCTTCTGATGGCAGGCTATCAGCCGAATGAGGAGGCGGTGGTATAATGGAAAAAGGTAAAGTAAGAGATTTTCTGCTGTGGACGCTGCTGGCGATCGTGGTTGGCCTGGCAGTGAGTTTTGCTTTTCTGCCGCTTTTGGGTGTGAATTCTTTTGAATCCATGAAGATCATGCTGGTGGAGACGTTCTCCGACCGGTTTACCATGGGAAACATCCTGATCAAGACCACGCCTTTGATCCTTACCAGTCTGGCTTTTGCCTTTACTTATAAGGCCAGCCTCTTTAATATCGGCGCCCAGGGCCAGTTTTATGTGGGCTGTATCTGTGCGGTGGCTGTTACGCTGGCACTGCAGACCAAGGTTCCGGGTATTGTGGTGCTCCTTTGCGCTTTTGGAGCAAGTATCTTAGGCGGAGGATTGACAGGACTGCTGATCGGATTTTTGAAGGCAAGGTTTAATGCCAACGAATTTTTGGTTAGTATGATGTCTACCTATGTGGTGCAGTATGTGATGCAGCTTCTTCTGCGTACGGTGCTCCAGGAGGAAAAGGGAGAATATTTAAAAACAGATTATATTGATGCTTCCGCATGGCTTCCCAAGATCATTCCGGGAACCTCGGTGTCCCTGGGGATCGTGGTATCACTGGCTGCGGCGGTATTTATTTGGTTCCTTTTGTATCATACCACTTTGGGCTACCGGATCCGGGTGACTGGCCTGAATGGAGATGCGGCATTTATGTCCGGCATCAATCCTAAGAAAATGTGTATGGTAGCCTTTTTTATCAGCGGGGCCGTTGCCGGTTTGGCGGGATTTACAGAGATCAACGGCATGCAGCATATGCTGCTGACGGATTTTGAATCGGATATCGGTTCATACGGGATCGGTATTGCGATCATGGCCAATGCCCATCCCATCGGGGCGATCTTTGCCTCTCTTCTGTTCGGTATGCTCCAGGTGGGCGGCACAGCCCTCAGCCGTTCTACAGATGCACCGGCAAGTGTCATTGATGTTATGCTGGGCTTTGTTATGCTGTTTGTGCTCATGTCGTTCTTTGTGCGGCACAAAATGGAAGTACGCAGGATGAAGCAGCAGAAGCTGAAAGGAGAGGAGGCATAATATGCAGGTATTTATTAATTTGATAGCCAGAGCATTTTTTATGAGTACGCCCCTGATCTTGGGAGCTTTGGGAGAAGTGATCGCGGAGCGGACCGGAATGATGGTCACTGCCGTGGAAGGTATTTTCCTCATCGGCGCCTGGGGCGGGTTTATCGGCGCTTTCCTTTCGGGCAATATGTTTGTAGGATTTTTAGCTGCAATGGTGTGCGGGCTTCTTGTGGCGTTTTTATATGGTGTTACAACGATTTATATGAACCAGCATCAGATCGTTATGGGAACGGCCATCGCTATTTTGATCACAGGTTTCTGTACCTTTTTCTACCGGGTGATCTTTGGAGTGCAGACGGTTCCTTTGACGGTTGATCCTCTGCCGGTCATTGAGATCCCGCTGCTGTCGAAGATCCCGTTCATCGGGGAGATTTTGTTTTCCCAGAATATCATTACGTATCTTACGTATATTCTGGTCCCCATTATCTTCTATGTGATCTATAAAACTTCTTTGGGACTGTCTATGCGCTCCTGCGGGGAAAATCCGGAGGCAGCAGACGCTGCCGGCATTAATGTAAGACGGACCCGTTTCCTGGCAGTAGCAGTGGCAGGCTGTATGGGCGGTGTGGCAGGCGCCTACTATTCCCTTTGCAACGTGGGCATGTACAATGCGGAGATCATCGGCGGCCGCGGATGGATCGCTTTTGGGATCTGCTTCCTTGGCAACTGGAATCCGGTGGGAGCGTTGATCTTTGGAATTATTTTCGGTATTTCTGATGCTTTGGGCACCTATGTACGGGCCCTGGGAAACGCTTCGATCCCCAGCGAGCTTTTCAGCGCTTTGCCTTATATTCTGGTGATCGTGCTGACGGTATGCAGAAAACAGTTTAATGTTCCGGCCAAGCTGGGTTCCAATTATGTAAAAGAGGATTAAAAAGCAAAAGTTTCTTTTTCCAGTTTGTTCCAGTATAGGATCCTGCAAAATGAACATATTAAGGGTACAAGCTAAAATCCAAGGAAAAGGAGACTTACAGAATGAAAAAAGTAAAATCTATCCTCGTAAGCACGGTGCTTATGTTTGCCTTATGTACCCTGACAGCCTGCGGAGAGGACACTGCCGATAATGCGGCGGATGAGTCCGGCACTGTGACAGAGGAGAACGCCGCAGATGAAGATCTGGCGGTGGAGGATGAGACTGCAGAGGATGAGAATGCCCGGGATGAAGAGGCCGGAGATACTCCGGATGAGGGAATCCTTGATGAGGAAAACGGAGAGGAAACCGGGGCAGATCAGGAAGACGCCGCCGAAAACCGTGACGAAACCGGAGAGGATGCAAAGGATCCGGCAGAAGAAAATTCCGGTGAGGACAACGAAAACGATGGTACAGTATCCGGAGAGCTGGGAAACAGCGTAAGAGACATTGGTGACGGCGTAGGAGACGCAGTGGAAGACGTGGGAGATGCGGTAGGCAATGCTGTGGACGGAAGATAAAAAGGCAGCAGCCTTTGGATATCTCTTAGAAACACTCACATCCCATGACTGCCGCGGGAAAATGCGGCAGTTATGGGATGTATTCTTTCGAAAAAGATTTAGGAGGCAGGAAATGAAATTTCGCCCGTGTATTGATATACATAATGGCAAAGTGAAGCAGATTGTAGGAGGCAGCCTGAAAGACGAGGGGGATACGGCCAGAGAAAACTTTGTATCCGCCCAGGACGCGTCTTTTTACGCATCCCTTTATCGGGAAAAAGGATTAAAGGGAGGACATGTGATCTTGTTAAACAGCAGCAGTTCCCCCTATTATGAGGCCACCAGGGAACAGGCTTTCCTGGCTTTAAGGACGTATCCCAAAGGACTGCAGCTGGGGGGCGGAGTCCGGCCGGAAAATGCCTGGGAATATCTGGATGCCGGAGCCAGCCATGTGATCGTTACTTCCTATGTGTTCCAAAAGGGGAAGATCTCCTGGGAGAATCTGGAAAAAATGGAGCGCTCGGCGGGCAGGGAGCATCTGGTGCTGGATCTGAGCTGCCGGAAAAGGGATGACCAGTATTATGTGGTCACAGACCGCTGGCAGCATTTTACAGAGGTTCCGGTAAGTCTTTCTCTTCTGGAGGAGCTGGGAGCCCATTGTGACGAGTTTCTGATCCATGCTGTGGATGCGGAGGGAAAGGCGCAGGGAGTGGAAACAGAACTGGTCTCCCTTCTTGCCCGCTATACCGGCTGCCCGGTCACCTATGCCGGAGGGGTAGGAAATATAGAAGATCTTACGATCCTTAGGAAATACGGAGAAAACCGCCTGGATGTGACCATAGGCAGTGCTTTGGACCTCTTCGGCGGCCCGATCCCTTTTGAAGAACTTATAAATTTAGCCTAAATGGCATGTGAATTTTTCATAAAAATGATGTTAAAATCACAAGGGATGTGGTATAATATCCCTATCAAACAGCAAAGGGGATGGATGTATGAAATTTATCATTAGCGGAAAAAATCTGACGGTTACAGAAGGGCTTAAAACAGCCGTGGAAGACAAGCTTGGCAAGCTGGAACGTTATTTCACTCCTGACACCGAAGTTGTAGTAACTTTAAGTGTGGAAAAAGAAAGACAGAAGATCGAGGTGACGATCCCTGTAAAAGGAAGCATCATCCGCTCAGAGCAGGTGAGCAACGATATGTATGTATCGATCGACCTGGTAGAAGAAGTCATCGAGCGTCAGCTTCGTAAATACAAAAATAAAATCGTAGACAAGAAACAGTCAGCGGGAAATTTCCAGCAGGCATATCTGGACAAGGAATATGACGAGGATGAAGAGGTGAAGATCATCCGTACCAAGAAGTTCGGCATCAAGCCCATGTATCCGGAGGATGCATGCGTGCAGATGGAGCTTCTGGGCCACAATTTCTTCGTGTTCTACAATGCAGAAACCGAGCAGGTAAACGTAGTTTATAAGCGGAAAGGAAACACCTACGGCCTGATCGAGCCGGAGTTTTAACAGAAACCGGGCAGAAGGGAAGGTCACTTCTCTTCTGCCTGTTTTTTTGCCTGCATTGCCGGGAAGAATAGAGAAGGATCGGAAAGAAGGTAAAATGAAAGCGGCCATACAAAGAGTAACAGCAAAAATAACAGATTATGCCAAGAGACATATGTCCGTAGGTCTGATCAGCACCGGGGTCGTGCTGTTCTTTTGTGCTGCCTTTGTATTTCAGGGCTTTTTGCAGAATGAATATCTACAGTACCTTCTGACCGAGACCAGGAGGACGGAGCAGGCGGTGCTGAGCGCGTCTGTTTCAAATGTCAACAGTATGATTCAGGACGCCATTGTATCCTGCGCAGATGTCGTGACGGATGCGGACCTTTATGAGAGTGTGGAAAATATAATTGAAAACAGGGATACTTACCAGAATGCGTCTTATCTGTATACAAGACTGAATACTATCGCTCATTATAATAATATAGCAGCTGTAGCAGTGGTTACGGAGGACGGGCTTTTAAGAGAATGCGGCCGTTACTGGAATTACAGCGGCTACCGTGATCTGTGGCGAGACGAAAATCTGGATATCGCATCTGAGCTTTATGAAAAGGTTATGGACCGGGCGGAAAGAAATACGGTGATCAGCTATGAGGTCAGCACGGAACCTCTTCTGCATGAGGACTTTCCGGATCTGATCTTTTTCCACCTGGCATATCCTCTTTTGGGAAATAAGGTGGACAAGACGGAAAGCTGTGCGGTGATGATTTTTACCATCAGCCTGGATTCTATTATAAAGTCCAGTGCCCTGACCAATGCCATCCAGGGAGAATACATCACGGAGTACCTTGCAGACGGCAAAGGAACGGTGCTTTATCATAACGACAGTTCCGTGCTGGGGGAGAACGAGGAAGAACTGGATTCGGCGGACATTGAGCAGTTGGAAGCACCGCTGAATTATCTGGGATGGGATGTACATATCAATATCGACACCCGGGAAATGAAGGACAGAGTCCAGCTCATGTTTTCCAGAGGGATGGGTGTGTATCTGCTGATCCTGCTGATCTGTATTGTGATCTGGCAGCTTCTGCTGTGGCGGATTCTCCGTCCGGTAGGTGTGATCGGCAAATTTATGGAGAAGATCCGGAAGGGAAACTTAAGCGAGAAGATCCGCATCGAAGGCTCCCATGAGCTGTGGCAGCTTGCGGAGCAGTACAACCATACGGTGGAGGCACTGGAGGAACAGCGGGAAGAGACGAAACGGGAATACGAAGAAAAGACAATGATGCTGAAGATGCGCAATGCCGCAGAAAAGGAGGCACTGGAAGCTCAGATCAACGCCCACTTTTTGTGCAATACCATAGGAGCCATCAATTACAGTGCGATGGAAAACGGGGACACAGAAGTCTCTGTACTCCTTAAAAACCTTTCCGGTATCCTGTATTATGCATTTTCAAAAGAAACGAAGATGGTGACGCTGGGAGAGGAGATCGGCTGGGTGAAACAGTATCTGTATCTGCAGAAGTTCCGGCTGATGGATGTTTTTGATTATGAGATCCGTTTTCCGGAGGAATACAGCGAGTGGCCCTGCTGCAAACTGTTCCTCCAGCCTTTTGTGGAAAATTCCATCCTCCATGGCTTTGAAGGCTGGGAGAAAGGCGGAAGGATCCTGATCACAGGTGAAGAAAGAAAAGAGCGTCTGATGATCAAAGTATCTGACAACGGACGCGGAATGAACGCGGAAAAAGCCGCTGAAATACGAAGGGTTTTATCCGGCCTGCAGTCTTTGGCCCATGATCAGTCGGGGATCGGGATCGCCAATGTGGCGGCAAGGCTTCGGATGTATTACGGGCCGGAAATGGAGATCCATCTGGACACGGCTTTGGGAGACGGGACATGCTTTACATTTTGGCTGCCGATCCCGGCGGATATGCTGGGAGAGGATGGAATGCCGGAGGAGGGTGAATAGATTTTGAGAGTGATCGTTGCAGAAAATGAGCAGAGAGCCAGGGAAGGCATCTGCAGGATGCTGAACAGCGTTCCGGAGGATGTGCAGGTGGTGGCACAGGCTTCCAACGGAGAGACGGCGCTGGAGCTGATCCGGCAGTTAAAGCCGGACGTGGTGTTTACGGATATAAAAATGCCTTATATGGACGGGATCCAGTTGATCCGGAGCGCCAGGGAAAACGGACTGAAGACGGAATTTGTGGTGCTGAGCGCTTATGCGGATTTCCAGACGGCAAAGCAGTGTATTTCTCTGGATGTGACGGAATATATGCTAAAGCCCCTTACGAAAGGAGATCTGGAAAAGGTCCTGTCCCGCCTGAGCGCCCGGGTGAAAGGGCAGAATGTGTATTTATCTCCAAAGGAAAAGGACGATGGGAGCCTGCGCAGCCAGTATCCGGACGCCCATCCCATGGTGCTGCGGGCTCTGGATATGATCGAGAAAGGGTATCAAAATAAGATCACCCAGACGGATCTTGCGGAAAAGCTGGGGATCAGTTCTCAGTATTTCAGTTATATTTTTTCCAGACATGTGGGAGAGGGCTTTGCCGCCTTTTTGAAGGAGTACAGGATCCGCCAGGCGATCCGGCTTTTCGAGGAAGGGGAAGTGGATAAAAACGAGATCGCCTATAAGGTGGGCTTTTCAGATGTGAAATATTTTTACCGGGTGTTCCGGGAGGTTACCGGAAAAAATGTTTCCGAATATCTGACGGAGAAAGCAGAATCGCAAAACAGTATATAAAAATCTTAAAACATCCGGTTCGCAGAAAAAATCCTGCGGACCGGATGTTTTTTGATAAAGATAAAAATAATATGTGCAAAATATACAAAAATATAATTGAAATTTTATATATATCATCCAATATAACGAATAAAATCTTAAAATTTTGAGACAATCTTAAAAAAGTCCACTAAAAATACACGATAAATATTAAAAAATGTAGTAGACTAAACCAAAAAATGTACTATAATAATAGTACAAGCTAAAAACACGTGTTTATGATTTTTAACAACAGGGCCCGACTAGAACTGTAACCGGAAACTTGTTTTGGATTAGAAAATCCAGGGAAGGAAAAGGAGGATAAAATGAAGAAAAATTTAATATTGGGAATGGCAGCAGCGGCAGCAACCCTTGCTGTATCTGCAGTGGCTGTAAGTGCAGAGCCCGTTGAAGTTGAACTGTGGCATTATTTTGACCAGTCTGCAGATTCAAAAGCAATTGTTGAATGGGTAGACGAATACAACAGTATGCAGGAAGACATCCATATCACAGCGACCTATGTTTCCCGTGACGAGCTGATGAATCAGTACACCGTAGGCGCTCTTTCCGGAGAACTTCCTGACATCGGTATGGTAGACTCCCCGGATATGGCTTCTTATATTTCCCTCGGCGTATTTGAGGATATCACAGCAGAACTGGAAGAGTGGGGCGAGCTGGATCAGTTCTATGCAGGCCCGTTAAGCTCCTGTATGGATTCCGAAGGAAACCTTTACGGACTTCCTCAGAACTCCAACTGCTTAGCTCTGGCTTGCAACATGGACGCTCTTGAGGCAGCCGGCTATGACCATATGCCCACCAGCCTGGCTGAACTTCAGGAAATGGCTGAAGCCTGCACAGATGCCGATTCCCAGACTTACGGCTTCGCAATGAGCTGTATCTCCACAGAGGAAGGAACCTTCCAGATCCTTCCGTGGCTGCGCGGCACACAGAACGGCGCAGAGCGTGCAAATGTAAGCGACCTTACCGCTGAATCCGCAGTGACCGGTCTTACCGCTCTTGCAAACATGGTAAACAACGGCTCCATGAGCAAAGAATGTATCAACTGGAACCAGTCTGACGTATTTAATCAGTTTGCATCCGGAAAGGCTGCTATGGCTGAAATCGGTACCTGGCATCTGGCACAGACCGATACCATTGCCGGCTTTAACTATGATTTCTGTCTCCTTCCAACTGGTGATGAGGGAACATCCAGCTCCACTATCGGCGGCGAGAACTTTGGTGTCTGCACAGGCGCAGAAAACAAAGAAGCATGTGTAGAATTCCTCAAATGGATGTGCTCCAAGGAAAAATCCGGAGAATGGGGCGTTGTAGCAGGAAAGATCCCGACCCGTACCGATGCAACTGCAGAATACGACTACGAGCAGGACGGCTTCGCAGTATTTACAGAAGAAATGAACTATGCAGACGCACGTGGACCGCATCCGGAATGGCCAAGCATTTCTGAAGCAATCTACAGCGCTGTTCAGTCTGTTGTTGTAGACGGAGCTGATCCGGCAGAGGCACTTGCCGGCGCGATGGAGACCATCACTCCGATCATTGAGGAGACTCCGCTTCCGGAAACAGAATAAGGTCCGTGAATTCGCAGAATTAAGAAAAGCTATATAAAGCGATGAAGAGATCCCACGGTTTTTCGGCTGCTTATCTGCCGGGAACCGTGGGATTTTTAAAAGAAAGGAGACTCGTCCATGAAATCGAAAAAAGCGCTTTCAGGAGGGACGAAGGACGGCTACATCTTTATCCTTCCGGCATTCTTTTATATGCTCCTTGTGCTGGGATATCCCCTGGTCTATAACCTGGTCCTCAGCTTTAAAAACGTAGATGTAAAAAATTTCACCAAAGGCGGTTCTGTATTTGTCGGACTTGAGAACTATATTCACTTGTTTAATGACGATACGTTCCTCCTTGTTCTGCGGAACACCTTTATTTTTACCATAGCCTGTCTGGTATTCCAGTTTACCATCGGATTTGCCTTCGCTATGTTCTTTAATCAGAAATTTAAGGTTTCAGGCCCTATCCGAGGCATGATCCTGGTAAGCTACATGATGCCTATGTCTGTTACCGGTCTTCTTGGAAAGAATATCTTTGCCAACGACGGTCTGGTAAACGACCTGCTCTCCAAGATCGGGATCAATGGTCCCGAGTGGCTGGTTACCGGGGCAACAGCTCTGATCGCGGTCATTATCATGAACTGCTGGGTAGGTATCCCCTTTAACATGCTGCTTCTGATGTCCGGACTTACCAGTGTTTCCCAGGATGTATATGAGAGTGCGTCCATCGACGGTGCAAATTGGGTAGAGAAGTTCGTATTTATCACCCTTCCTCTGATGAAGGGCTCCATCATGGCAGTATTGATGCTGGGCTTCATCTACACCTTCCGTGCATTCGACCTTATGTACATCATGACGGCAGGCGGTCCGTTAAATGCCACGGATGTGCTGGGAACCTATTCCTATGTGCGTTCCTTTACCCAGTTCGAATTCTCCGAAGGTTCCGCCATCGCCATGGTACTGTTTGCGTGTCTGTTCGTGATCGGACTGTTTTATTTAAGACTGCTGGCAAAGGAGGACGATTAATATGTTTAAATCAAAAGAAGGAAGAAAAGAACTTATTAATTCCATTATTGCCATCCTGATCGCGATCCTGTTCCTGTTCCCGATCTACTGGCTGGTACAGATTTCCTTTAAGTCAGACTCCGAGACATTTGGCAAGATCCTTACTTATTTTCCTCATGAGTTCACCGTAGAGCCCTGGCTGGTAAACCTGACAGACCCCACCTTCCTTATGTCTTTGAGAAACAGTTTCATCAACGGTTTCCTGACTATGGGAATTGCGCTTCTTATGGGTGTTCCGGCTGCTTATGGAATGGGGCGTTTTAAGGTAAGGGGCAGCCATGTATTCCTGCTGACCTTCCTGGTGGCGCAGATGCTTCCGGCTTCCCTGACTTTGACGCCTATGTACCTGATCTTCAATAAGTTAAATATATTAGGAACACACTTTACAGCGCCTATTGCGATCGCAGCGGCATCTATCCCCTTTGCGGTGGTCACCCTGCGCCCTTACTTTAAGAGCGTGCCCAAGGCGCTGGATGAGGCGGCAAGACTGGACGGCTGCGGAGCCTTAAAGTCCTTCCTCTTCGTGATGATCCCGGCGGTTAAGACCGGTATCATCACCATCGTGGTTATTTCCTTCCTTAACGGCTGGAACGACCTGATCTATTCTATGACCTTCAATGTAAGCGCAGAGATGCGTCCTTTGACGGCAAATATTTACAAATTCCAGAATGCCTATGGTACAAAATGGAACTGTATCATGGCCTATGGTACGATCCTGGTAATACCCGTAGTCCTGCTGTTCATCTTCCTGCAGAAATACATCGTCGGCGGACTGGTGGCAGGTGCGGTTAAGGACTAATACATAACATCATAAGGAGGAACTCAAGTATGCAAGTTTTACAAACACAGAATGAAGTGAAAGAGATATTCGGGTATTTTGAGCAGAAAGGAAATGCCCTGTGCTACCGTTATGAATCCGAAAGGCTGATCATCGAGCCCTGGGGAGAAAACAGCCTCCGTGTACGTTCCACAAAGCTGGCGGAGATGCCGAAGGAAGACTGGGCTCTTCTTACCCTGGAGAATCCGGGGACCCCGAAGATCACCGTAAAAGAAGACGGCGGCGAGATCGTTAACGGAAAGATCCGTGCAGAGATCAACCTGATCGGAAAGATCACATTCTACAACCAGAAAAACGAAGTACTCTTGGAGGAGTATCTCCGCAACCGCAACGATATGTTCGGCGATACCTGCAGTTCTCTGGAGATTGATGCAAGAGAATTCAAACCGATCATCGGCGGAGATTACAGACTGTCTATGCGTTTTGTATCCAACCCCAATGAAAAGATCTATGGTATGGGCCAGTATCAGCAGCCTTACCTGGATGTAAAAGGGGCGGATCTTGAGCTGGCGCACAGAAATTCCCAGGCCAGCGTACCTTTTGCCCTCTCAAGTTTAGGCTATGGCTTTTTATGGAACAACCCGGCAGTGGGCCGTGTGAATTTCGGCAAGAATATCACCACATGGGAAGCATTTTCCACCAAGAAGCTGGATTACTGGATCACCGCAGGCGATACTCCGGCGGAGATCGAGGAAGCTTATGCCAACGCTACCGGTAAAGTTCCCATGATGCCGGATTACGCTATGGGCTTCTGGCAGTGCAAGCTGCGTTATCAGACCCAGGAAGAGCTTTTGGAGGTGGCAAGAGAATACAAGCGCCGCGGCCTTCCCATCTCCGTGATCGTCGTGGACTTCTTCCACTGGCCATGCCAGGGCGAATGGAAATTCGATCCTACCTACTGGCCGGATCCGGATGCGATGATCGCAGAGCTGAAGGAAATGGGCATCGAGCTGATGGTATCCATCTGGCCCACCGTTGACTACAGGAGCGAGAACTTTAAAGAAATGATGGGCAAGGGCCTTCTGATCCGTGTAGAATCCGGCTATCCCATCTCCATGGATTTCCAGGGCAATACCCTTCATTACGATGCGACCAATCCGGAAGCCAGAGAATATGTATGGCAGAAGGCAAAACAGAATTACTATGACAAAGGCGTAAAGGTATTCTGGCTGGATGAGGCAGAGCCGGAATATACCGTATATGATTTTGAGAACTATCGCTATCATTTGGGACCGAACATCCAGGTAGGAAACATTTATCCGGTGATGTACGCGAAGACTTTCTTCGATGGCATGAAGGCAGAAGGACAGGAAAACATCATCAATCTTCTCCGCTGCGCATGGGCAGGATCTCAGAGATACGGCGCCCTTGTATGGTCCGGAGACATCAAGTCCTCCTTCCCCAGCATGAAGAATCAGGTGGCGGCAGGCCTTAACATGGGACTGGCAGGTATCCCCTGGTGGACCACAGATATCGGCGGTTTCTTCGGAGCCAATGTGAACGATCCCAAGTTCCATGAGCTTCTGATCCGCTGGTTTGAATACGGATGCTTCTGTCCGGTAATGCGTCTCCACGGCTACCGCTGGCCGCTGCAGCCCCAGTACGGCACCACAGGCGGCGCGACCTGTGTTTCCGGAGCGCCCAATGAGGTATGGAGCTACACCGATCAGGTATACGAGATCCTCAGCTACTATCTGAACCTTCGTGAAAAAATGCGTCCATATGTGACAGAGCTTATGGAGGCGGCCCACGAAAAAGGTACGCCGGTAATGCGCCCGCTGTTCTATGATTTCCCGGAGGATAAGGAATCCTGGAATGTGGAAGACGAGTATATGTTCGGACCGAAGGTGCTGGTAAAACCCATCACAGACGCCGGATGCACCGAGACAGAGGTTTATCTGCCAAAAGGCGCAGAGTGGACCAATGCATGGACCGGAGAGAAATTTGCAGGCGGCCAGACTGTGACGGTGGCAGCGCCCATCCAGCAGATCCCGCTGTTCACAAAAGACGGATATGATCTTGGCCTGAAATAAAGCATAAGAAATGAAAGAAAAGCTGCCGGGAAGGAGTCTCTCCATCCCGGCAGATATTTCAAGGACATGGGAGGTGCCTGATGAAAAAAAGCAAAGAAAATTCCGGAAAGAAAATGTTTGCTTACGATGGAAATTTTTATACCTATACCGGAAAGATTTTTGACCTTTTGGTGGTGAGTGTATACTGGCTTCTGGGATGTATCCCGGTGGTCACCATCGGCGCGTCTTTTTCTGCTTTATATGCGGCAGTGACCAAATCGGTCCGTTATGACCGGGACACTATTTCCAGCCAGTTCTGGAAGGCTTACAAGCAGAACCTGATCCCGTCGATCCCATTGACGCTGATCTACGGCGGGGTAATCTTTATCATGCTTTTAAATATCGGGATCTTAGACGCAAAAACAGACAGTCTGTGGGGGTTGTTTTTCATAGTGCTGTACGCGCTGACGATCCTGTTTTTCATTATCAGCGCCTGCTATGTTTTCCCTGCGCTGTCACGCTTTGCCATGCCGGCGGGATGGTTCGTAAAGCTGTCCTTCTATATGACGGTGCGGCATCTTCCCATATCTATACTGCTTTTTGCAATGTTTGCGGTATCTTACCTGGCATTGTTGAATCAGCCGGCGTTTTTCCTGATCATTCCGGGAGCGGTCACCTGGGTGGCTTCTTCCATGATCGAGCCTCTTCTGGACCGGCATATGCCCAAGGAAGGAGACAAGGAGAAAAACGAAGGCGGAACAGAATAAACTACTGATCGAAAGGAGTGTGTGAAATTGAAGTTTACAAACGGCTTCTGGCTCTTAAGGAGAGAATATGAACCTACCTATGCGGTAGAGTATGCAGGGCATGAAACGGAGAATGAGGATCTGATCGTCTATGCGGCGGCCAAGCATATCGCCAGCCGTGGAGACTGCCTGAACATCGGACTTCTCCGGATCACCCTGAGCAGTCCTATGGAGGACGTTATTCATGTGGAGATCACGCACTTTGACGGCGCAGCCGGAAAACCGGTCCGGCCGTTTATATATCCCGCGCCCGGAAAGATTTCCATCCGGGAGGATGAGGATACACTGACCTACGAAAGCGGAGCGGCAAAGGCAGTCATCAATAAGGCTCCGGGAAACTGGTGCATTTCCTACTATCATAATGACAGGCTCCTCACCCGCACCGATTATCGGAACATGGCCCGCATGTGGAACCGGGACACCAGGGAAAGCTATATGGTAGAGCAGCTTAGCCTGGGAGTAGGGGAATATATTTATGGACTGGGAGAGCGTTTTACGCCCTTTGTAAAAAACGGCCAGATCGTGGAGAACTGGAATGAAGACGGCGGCACAGCCAGCGAGCAGGGCTATAAATGCATCCCCTTCTATCTCAGCAGCAACGGATACGGCATCCTGGTAGATACACTGGGGGAGGTATCCTTTGAGATCGCCAGCGAGAAGGTGGAGGAGGTACAGTTTTCTGTGCCGGGCGAGACTCTGGGCTACTATGTGATCGGGGGAGAGGATCCTAAGAGCGCGGTGTCCAGATACTGTGAGCTTACCGGAAAACCGGCTCTGCCTCCGGCATGGTCCTTCGGCCTGTGGCTGACCACATCCTTTACCACCAATTATGATGAAGCGACCACCAGCAGTTTTATCCAGGGAATGGCGGACAGAGAGATCCCTCTCCATGTGTTCCACTTTGACTGCTACTGGATGCGGGCATACACCTGGTGCGACTTTATCTGGGATCCGGATACCTTCTCAGATCCTGAGGGGATGCTGAAACGGTATCATGACAGAGGGCTTAAGATCTGTGTATGGATCAATCCGTATATCGGCCAGAAGTCCTATCTGTTTAAGGAAGGCAAGGAACATGGATACCTGGTAAAGAAGACCGACGGATCCATCTGGCAGACCGATTTCTGGCAGCCGGGAATGGCTCTGGTGGACTTTACCAACCCGGATGCGGTGGCATGGTATCAGGGAAAACTGAGAGAACTTTTGAATATGGGCGTAGACTGCTTCAAGACCGATTTCGGCGAGAGAGTGCCGGTGCGGGATATCCAGTGGCATGACGGTTCGGATCCGGTGGATATGCACAACGCCTATACTTATTTTTACAATAAGGCGGTATTTGAGCTTCTGGAAGAAGAAAAGGGAAAAGGAAACGCGGTATTGTTCGCCCGTTCCGCTACGGTGGGAGGACAGCAGTTCCCGGCCCACTGGGGCGGAGACTGCTCGGCAAGCTACAGCTCCATGGCAGAAACCCTCAGGGGCGGCTTATCCCTGTCCTGTGAAGGCTTCGGCTTCTGGAGCCATGACATCAGCGGCTTTGAGCAGACGGCAACGCCGGATATCTATAAGCGGTGGTGCCAGTTCGGGCTTTTAAGCTCCCACAGCCGTCTTCACGGAAGCGACTCCTATCGTGTGCCCTGGGTATTCGACGAGGAAGCCTGCGTGGTGCTGAAGGAAATGGTAGAGCTGAAATGCCGTCTGATGCCGTATCTGTATCAGCAGGCTGTGGTATCCAGCGACACAGGCGTGCCTATGCTGCGTCCTATGTTTATGGAATATCCAAAAGACCGTACCTGTCTGACCTTAGACCTGCAGTATATGCTTGGAGACAGTCTCCTTGTGGCTCCTGTTTTCCAGGAAAACGGGGAAGCAGAATATTATCTGCCGGAAGGAACCTGGTGCAATCTTCTTACCGGAGAGGTGAAGGAAGGAGCCCGCTGGTATAAAGACGTCTTTGATTATCATACGATGCCCCTCCTGGTGGCTCCGGGCAGGATCCTGCCAATCGGAAGCTGCGGGGAAAAACCGGATTATGACTTCACAGAAGGCGTGACCCTGGCGGTTTCTTATCTGAAGGACGGAGAGTGCGCGGAAGTGATCATACCGGATCAGAACGGAAAGCCCCAGATGTACGCCAAGGCGGTGAGAAAGGGGCAGAAGGTTACGGTGACCGTAGAAGACGGAACCGAAAACTGGACCGGCAAGGCTCTGTGGGATAAGGACGCTTTGATAGAAAAAGACGGAAATTGTATGACGATTACGCTCAGTGAAGGAAAATAGGTGACTTTATGAAAAAAGCAGGACATCCGATCGGATTAAAGCAGACACAATGTGAAGACAAATTCTGGTCTCCCTATCAGAAACTGGTGGTGGATACGGTGATCCCTTATCAGGAAAAAATATTGAATGATGAGATCCCCGGCCAGGAAAAAAGCCATGCCCTGGCGAATTTCCGCATTGCGGCGGGAATGGAAGAGGGAGAATTTTACGGGATGGTATTCCAGGACAGCGATGTGGCCAAGTGGCTGGAAGCGGTAGCTTATTCTTTGTGGGTAAGCCCGGATCCGGAGCTTGAAAAGCGGGCCGACGAGGTGATCGACCTGGTGGCAAAGGCTCAGCAGCCGGACGGGTATCTGGATACCTATTTTACCATCAAAGAGCCGGAGCACCGCTGGAAGGACCTGCTGGAGGGCCACGAGCTTTACTGCATGGGCCATATGATGGAGGCGGCCTGCGGCTACTATGAAGTGACAGGAAAGAAAAAGATCCTTGATGTGGCGGAAAAAATGGCGGACTATATTGCCTCCGTATTCGGCGGGGACCATTACGGGATCCCCGGCCATGAGGAGGTAGAGGTAGGCCTGATGCGCCTCTATCAGTTGACAGGAGAGGAGAAGTACTGTAAGCTTGCGTCCTACTTTGTAGAGAACAGAGGCCAGAGAAAGGACTTTTTCCACGAAGAAAAGGAAAAGAGAGATTTTTCCATTTTCAATATGGATCCGGATTATCTGGAATATAACCAGTCCCATGCGCCGATCCGGGAGCAGAACTCTGCGGAAGGCCATGCAGTGCGCGCGGTGTATTTCTACCGGGCGGCGGCAGATCTGGCCGGAGCTACCGAGGATGAATCCCTGAAAAAAGCATGCGAGACCTTGATGGACAATATCCTCCAGAAAAAGATGTATGTGACCGGGGCCATCGGTTCCTCCGGAGAATGGGAGGCATTTTCCAAGGAATACGACCTTCCGCCGGACCGGGCTTATGCAGAGACCTGCGCTCAGATCGGCCTGGTATTCTTTGCCAAGTCCATGCTGGATATGGATGCGGACGGAAAGTATGCGGATGTGATGGACCGCTGCCTGTATAATTCCACCATCAGCGGCATGCAGTTGGATGGAAAGCATTTCTTCTATGTGAATCCTCTGGAAGTAAATCCGGGGCTTTCAGGAGAGGTGTTCGGCATGCGCCATGTACTTCCAAAGAGGCCGGGCTGGTACGCCTGCGCCTGCTGTCCTCCCAACCTTGCCAGAATGATCCTTTCTCTGGGAAGGCTTTGCTGGACGGAGAGCGAGGATACCATTTACTCCCATCTGATGATCGGCCAGAAGGCACAGCTTGACCTGGCGGACATTAAGGTGGCGAGCGAATACCCCTGGAAAGGCAGCGTGAAATACCAGATCACGCCCAAGGCGGAGAAGAAGTTTACGCTGGCAGTGCATATTCCGGGATATGTAAAGGAATCCGGCCTTTCCATCACCGTGAACGGGGATAAGGCGGAATACCGCATGGAAAAAGGATACGCTTATATAGAAAGAGAATGGAGCGCAGGGGATCAGGTGGAGATCACCTTCCCCATGGAGATCCGGAGAGTGTACAGCACGGTGCGCAGTGTGGACAACGTAGGATGCGTGGCCCTTATGCGGGGACCGTTCGTATACTGCCTGGAGACGGCGGATAATGGAGAGCAGCTGCAGGCATTGATGCTGCCCCGTACCTCAGAGATCCGGGAACAGCAGGAGACCGAAGGCGTTCTTGCAGGAACCGTTACCCTTACCATGGACGGTATCCGTGAAAAAGACAGCGCCCAGCTCTATTCGGAAGCGGCGCCGGAGAGAGAGAATGTGACCATAAAGGCAGTTCCCTACTATATCTGGGGCAACCGGGAGCCGGGGCAGATGAGAGTCTGGATCAGAGAATAAAATTTATCAAAATAGAGGGGAATTGAAACCGCCAGATTCGTATTGTATTTTCCAGGCTTATCTTTAAAAGTGGACTTGTCCGGATGCCCCAGTTCCGGGGCATCCAGGACTGCCTGGGGATTTGCGGGATTGACTTTTCTAGCCAATTTTGCTATATTTAGTCTCGTGATCGTGTTACGGAAACTTGCGAAGCCCGTGACCGGGGGAGAACCTGCGGGTCTCTCCCTTTTTTTATTTTCTTCTCCGCTCCATCTCTTCTTCAACAACCATTTACGGTACACCATCCCATAGACTTTTATATGTCTTTCTTATATTTTTCGATGACGCACGTATGCTCTTTAGAATTTTTATCGTAATTGATGCCGACAAGGAGAAGATTGCCTTGATAATCTTTCAGGGCGTTTACATATTTCTTTTCTTTAATCTGTGCGATCGCGCCTGACGCATCGGCATTCCATTTTAACTCAATTACCGCGGCTGGCTTATCCAGATGACTTTTATGTGGAATAAAGCAGATGTCAGCAAATCCCTTTCCTGTTGGAAGTTCGCGGACGATTGTATAATATTCTCTGGCAAAATAAAAAGCCAGACTTATGGTACAGCTTAAAGAATTTTCATCATTGTATTGGAGGATGGAAAACTCTTCATGTGCTTGGGAGACGCCTTTCGCAACGGCTGCGCTATCCATATTCCATAAGGATTCCAAAAGCTTTCTGGACGATTCCACAGATTGTATTACATGATTCCAGCTCATTGTGCTGATGGCGTTCAGATATTCTTGGGAGACCTCTTTGTTGGGAATGGATACGGTCTCCTGTTCGCTGTCATAGGTCAGATATCCCAGATGAACTAAAAGAGTCAGGATGTCGTCTTTCGTAGCGAAGGTGGTCATGTCGTTGCTGAATGTACCTATATTTATACGGATCCTTTCGCCTGCCAGCATGCGGACGACTGCGTTTTTTAAACCATCCATGTCCATTTGAATATATTTCTTCAAAGCTTCATAGGTTTCGGTTTGATTCCAATAAGTGCCAAATTTATGACGAAGCATAGCCTCCACTACAGACTTAGGGCTGTACATGGCAAAAATTTCCCTGCGATTTCTGGTTTTGGTAAGAAGTCTGTAGCCATCGTACCATTCTTTTGCTTCATCAAAGTTCATTTTATATTTCTTGCAGAGATTTTTTACTTCATTTTCCGTAAATCCAAAAAATTCTGCCAAGTCCCCAGGGTCGGTCATGGAATATTCTGTAAACATATTTAAAGCAGAATGGGAACCGTATTTTTTTATGGGAAGGATCCCGGTCATATAGGCTAAGGCTACATATTCTTTGTCTTTCAGCCAGGCGCGCAGAAAATCAAGATATTTTTTCTGGGCGTCTTTATCCTGCTGATATTCCCTAAACAGACAGTCCCATTCATCAATGAGGATGATAAAAGAACGTCTGGTAGAAGAAAAAATATCCTTCATGACCTGGATTAGATTGCTGTCGTCTCTGAACCGCACATCATGGAAGGTGTCTTTGAGATCAAATAGCAGGTATTTGCTCAACGTTCTTAACATTTCTTCTACATCGCCGGATATACTCAGGAATTCCTGCATATTGATTTTTATTACATCATATTGATTTAGATATTGATGATAGGAAATATCCTGGCTGATCTTCAGAGAATCAAAGAGCTTTTGCGCAGACCCGCCGCGTTCGTAGTAGGCAGCCAGCATATCTGCGGCCATGGATTTTCCAAATCGGCGTGGACGGCTTACGCAGATGAATCTCTGCAGGGTTTTTACACATCGGTTAGTTAATGCGATCAGACCGCTTTTGTCTATGAAGATTTCAGACCTTAGTGCCATTTGAAATGAATCACTGCCTGGATTTAAGTAACTGCCCATAGTAGCATTCCCCCATTTATCATGCATAGCGATTATTGCTTTTACAAATTTATTATAGCAAAAGCTAAGAGGAAAGACAATTTGAACCTATGTTAAAAAATAGCAGATTCAGGCTGCCGGGCGGGTGTACACACTTTATTCATCAAAAATTTATTGTTTTCTACTGCGGAAAGTGATAGAATAATGTGCGTATATGAATTATAAACAGAAAAACAGATAGACACTATCCGTTTTAATAGTAGAGAATTTAAAAACAGGAGTAAACCCATGAGTATGTTTTCAAAAGTTTTCGGGACACACAGCCAGAGAGAAGTTAAGCGTATCATGCCTCTGGTGGAGAAGACAGAAAGCCTGCGCCCCGAAATGCAGAAATTAACCGATGAAGAATTAAGAGACAAGACCAGAGAATTCAAAAAGCGCCTGGCAGAGGGAGCAACTTTGGATTCCCTGATCCCGGAAGCCTTTGCGGCGGTCCGTGAAGCGGCAAGGCGTGTGCTTGGGATGGAGCATTACCGTGTACAGCTGATCGGCGGCATCATCCTTCACCAGGGCCGTATCGCCGAGATGAAGACCGGTGAAGGAAAGACCCTTGTCTCCACCCTGCCTGCATATCTGAATGCATTGGAAGGAAAAGGCGTGCACATCGTTACCGTTAACGACTACCTGGCAAAGCGTGACGCCGAGTGGATGGGAAAGGTACACGAATTCCTGGGCCTGACCGTAGGCGTTGTTTTAAATGAGATGAAGCCGGACGAGCGCCGTGCAGCCTATAATTGTGATATCACGTACATCACCAATAACGAATTAGGTTTCGATTACCTTCGTGACAACATGGTGATCTACAAAGAGCAGCTGGTGCAGAGAGATCTGCATTACTGTATCATCGACGAGGTGGACTCCGTATTGATCGATGAGGCCCGTACCCCTCTGATCATTTCCGGACAGAGCGGCAAATCCACCAAGCTTTATGAGGTCTGCGATATCCTGGCCCAGCAGCTTGAGCGGGGCGAGGCCAGCCATGAGATGACCAAGATGGCTGCCATCATGGGTGAGGAGGTCATTGAGACCGGCGACTTCGTTGTCAATGAAAAAGACAAGATCGTCAACCTGACCGAGCAGGGCGTTCATAAAGTAGAGAAATTCTTCAGCATTGAAAACCTGGCGGATCCGGAAAACCTGGAGATCCAGCACAACATCATCCTGGCCCTGCGTGCCCACAATCTGATGCACAAGGATCAGGACTATGTGGTGAAGGACGATGAGATCCTGATCGTAGATGAATTTACCGGACGTATCATGCCGGGCCGCCGTTATTCTGACGGCCTCCACCAGGCTATCGAGGCCAAGGAGCATGTGAAGGTAAAGAGAGAGAGCAAGACCCTTGCTACCATCACCTTCCAGAACTTCTTTAATAAATACAAAAAGAAAGGCGGTATGACCGGTACCGCTCTTACCGAGGAAAAAGAGTTCCGTGATATCTACGGAATGGACGTTGTAGAGATCCCCACCAACAAGCCGGTACAGCGTAAAGACCTGGACGACGCCGTTTACATGACCAAGAAGGAAAAATTTAATGCCGTTGTAAATGCCGTAAAAGAGGCCCATGAAAAGCAGCAGCCGGTACTGGTCGGTACTATCACCATCGAGACTTCCGAGCTTTTGAGCAAGATGCTCAGAAGAGAGGGGATCCCTCACAATGTATTGAATGCCAAATTCCACGAGATCGAGGCAGAGATCGTGGCCCAGGCCGGACAGGCCGGCGCCGTTACCATTGCCACCAATATGGCCGGCCGTGGTACGGATATCAAGCTGGATGATGTGGCAAGAGAGGCCGGCGGTCTTAAGATCATCGGTACCGAGCGTCACGAGTCCAGACGTATCGATAACCAGCTCCGCGGACGTTCCGGACGTCAGGGAGACCCGGGCGAGTCCCGTTTCTACATCTCTCTGGAGGACGATCTGATGCGTCTGTTCGGATCCGAGCGTCTGATGAAGATCTTTACCTCTCTGGGCGTTGCGGAGAATGAGCAGATCGAGCACAAGATGCTTTCCAGCGCTATTGAAAAGGCCCAGGAGAAGATCGAGTACAACAACTTTGGTATCCGTAAGAACCTTCTGGATTACGACCAGGTAAACAATGAGCAGCGTGAGATCATTTACAAAGAGCGCCGCCAGGTTCTGGACGGAGAGAATATGCGTGATGCCATTTACAATATGATCACAGACATTGTGGACAATACAGTGGATATGTGCTTCTCTGAGGATGTGGATTCCGACGAGTGGGATGTGGATGAGTTCAACTCCGTTCTTCTTCCCATCATCCCCATCGAGCCGGTGACCAAGGATAAGGTAAAGGGCAAGAAGAAAAATGAGATGAAGCATCTTCTGAAGGAAGAGGCAGTGAAGCTTTATGAGGCCAAGGAAGCAGAATTCCCGGAACCGGAACAGCTTCGTGAACTGGAGCGCGTGGTGCTCCTGAAGTCCATTGACAGCAAGTGGATGGATCACATCGACGATATGGAAATGCTCCGCCAGGGTATCGGACTTGCGGCTTACGGCCAGAGAGACCCGGTTGTGGAGTATAAGATGAGCGCTTACGAAATGTTCAACAACATGACCAACGCCATCCAGGAAGACACGGTCCGCATGCTGTACCATGTACACGTAGAGCAGAAGATCGAGCGTGAGCAGGTTGCAAAGGTTACCGGGACCAACAAAGACAGCTCCGGACCCAAGAAGCCCGTTCAGCGCAAGGAAGAAAAGGTTTATCCAAACGATCCCTGCCCGTGCGGAAGCGGAAAGAAATACAAACAGTGCTGCGGCCGGAAAGCGGCTAAGGCATAACCAGAATTCGGGACAGCCCCGAAGCTCTCAGAGCTTGGGAAGCTGTCCCGAGTTGTTTTGAGGAAGTATCTGAAAGGATACAGGGTGGATAAAGAAAAGGGGAAGATACGATGAATGGAGATTTGACAAAGGGGCCGGTTATGAAGTCCATGCTGTGCTTTGCTGTTCCCATGATTTTAGGAAACCTGCTGCAGCAGTGCTACAATGTGGCGGATACCCTCATCGTAGGACAGTTTATCGGTTCGGACGCGCTGGCGGCGGTAGGGTCTGCCTTTACGCTGATGACCTTTTTGGCGTCGATCCTGCTGGGGCTTTGCATGGGAAGCGGAACCTTATTTTCCATACGGTTCGGACAAAAGGACGAAGAAGGGCTTAAAGAGGCCATGTGTACCTCTTTTCTTCTGATCGCGGCCCTGGCAGTGATCTTAAATTTTCTGGCCTTTCTCTGCTTGGATGGTATTTCCGTATTTCTTAGAGTCCCTGCAGATGTATGGCCTTTGATGCGGGAATACCTTATTGTGATCTTTTGCGGGATACCGGCTGTTTTTCTTTACAATTATTTTGCTTCCTTGCTCCGGTCCGTGGGAAATTCTGTGGTGCCGCTGGTTTTCCTTGGAGTATCGGCTGTTTTAAATATTGCTTTGGACCTTTGGTTTGTAATCGGGCTGAAACGGGGAGTGGCCGGCGCGGCAGAGGCAACGGTTATTTCTCAATATGTATCCGGGGTGGGGCTGATGGTTTATTATTGGCTGCGTTTTCCTACGCTTCGGGTGCAGCGCAGGCATATGAAGCTTCGGAAAAAATGTATTCAGGAGATCGGAAGCTTTTCCGTCCTTACCTGTATCCAGCAGTCGGTGATGAACCTGGGGATCCTGATGGTGCAGGGGCTGGTGAACAGCTTTGGACCGGCGGTTATGGCAGCTTTTGCGGCCGCTGTGAAAATTGATTCTTTTGCGTATATGCCGGTGCAGGACTTTGGAAATGCTTTTTCTACTTTTATCGCCCAAAATTACGGAGCAGGGAAGAAAGACAGGATACGTGCCGGACTGAAAGGCGCCGTGATCACGGCGGCAGTTTTTGGGATCCTGCTTTCGGCGGTGGTATGGATCGGGGCGCGGCAGTTGATGCTTATTTTCGTAAATGCCAGTGAGACGGAGATTATCAGTGAAGGAGTCCGGTATCTGCACATTGAAGGCGCTTTTTACTGCGGGATCGGCTGCCTGTTCCTCCTTTATGGACTGTACCGGGGCGTAGGAAAGCCGGGGATGTCCGTGGTGCTGACGGTCATTTCCCTTGGCACGCGTGTGGCCCTGGCATATCTCCTGTCTGCCATTCCTTCCATAGGAGTGGTGGGGATCTGGTGGTCGGTGCCAATTGGATGGGGGCTGGCGGATCTGGTTGGATTAGCGTATTATATAAAGAAAAAGGCCGCAGCCTAGAGCGCATGTCCCATTCCCGGGGACTGCGCTTGGGCAAGCGGCACTGTTCAGCCTTATTTTACAACTACCTGAACATCTACCATTATGACGCAGCGAGTGCGTCAGAAAGAGGAAAATATTATGTACGCAAGAAAAGAAATCCTGTGGAAGCTTTTTGTTTCAACCTTGTATCTCAGCGCCTTTACCTTCGGAGGCGGCTATGTGATCGTCACGCTGATGAAGAAAAAATTTGTGGATCAATACCATTGGATAGAAGAAAACGAAATGCTGGATCTGGTAGCCATCGCCCAGTCCGCGCCGGGAGCCATTGCGGTAAACGGGGCGATCGTGGTGGGCTATAAGCTTGCCGGGATGATTGGGGCGGCTATTGCCATTATCGCTACCATTATCCCGCCGTTTCTGATCATTTCTCTGATCTCGGTTTTCTATAATGCCTTTAGAAGCAATTTTATAATCAGCGAAATACTTTCCGGAATGCAGGCGGGGGTAGGCGCAGTGATCGCGGCGGTAGTCTATGAAATGGGAGCAGGGATTGTTAAGGAAAAGGATCCGCTGTCCGTGACGATCATGGCAGCGGCTTTCGCAGCGGCCTGCTTTTGGGGCGTAAATGTGATCTATGTGATCTTGGTATGCGCGGCCATTGGCATTGTGAGAACTTTGGTAAAAAGAAAGGAGGCAAAAAAATGATCTACCTTAAACTGTTTTTCAGCTTCCTTCAGATCGGTCTCTTTAGCTTTGGGGGCGGCTATGCGGCCATGCCTTTGATCCAGGGGCAGATCGTAACCCTACACGGATGGCTGGATATGAGCGAATTTACAGACCTGATCACCATATCCCAGATGACACCGGGGCCTATTGCCATCAATTCCGCCACCTTTGTGGGGATTAAGATCGGGGGGATCCCGGGAGCCCTTGCAGCCACAGTGGGCTGCATCCTGCCCTCCTGCATCATTGTGACGGTGATCGCCAAACTGTATCTTAAGTACCGGAAGATGGATATGCTCCAAGGGGTATTGCACACCCTACGGCCCGCTGTGGTAGCTATGATCGCGTCGGCAGGCGTGTCTATTCTGGTATCCGCCTTTTGGGAAAATGAGGAGATGATAGAACTGGCTTCTGCCAACTGGAGCATGGTGGTTATTTTTTTAATCTCCTTTTTTCTACTGAAGAAGGCTAAGTTAAATCCCATTTTTGTAATGGTGCTGGCTGGGGGGATGAAGGCGGCTGTCTCGGCGGCTGAAAAATTTCTATAAAAATATCCCGGAGACTTTGCTCCGGGAGAGATCTTGCTGGGGCAGATCAGTCTGCCGTAGCTCTTTTTTTGACTTTATTTTGGTACATAAGATCATCCACCTGATGGAGGATCTCCTCTACGCTTTGATGGGGCGGCTGACAGAGCAGGGAGCCTGTGCTGACCTGATCAAAGGGGCAGGGGGCGCCTTTTTCCCAGCCGTGGCATTCTTTAAGCTCCCTCAGAAGAGACTGGGGGACTTCTCCATAATAAATGGCAACAAACTCGTCTCCCCCAAAGCGATGCACTTTTCCTTTTTCCCCTAATATATCCGCGCTGATCCGCGCAAAGTGCTTCAGGTATTCGTCTCCTATCATGTGTCCGTATTTGTCATTGATCTGTTTGAAACGGTCCAGATCCATAAACAATACAGAAAAGGTTTGCTTTGTGGAGATAAGGGAATTCAGAGTTTCCCAAAGCTGCGTCCGGTTTCCAAGGCCGGTGAGCGGATCGTGCATGGCAACGTATTCCAGGCGCAGCATTTTCATAGAGTCCACAATAAGCTTGTAAAAAATAAAATAAGACATAAATATAGAAGCAATAAGAGCCAGCAGGGCGAAAACCTTTCCAAAAGAAACCCGCTCTGAAATAAAAACCGACTGTATGGCGGCTAAAGCCAGGAACAGAAGGCAGTTTGCTGCCGCAAGGTATTTATACCACTTTTGGTCAAAAGCTTTCAGGTTATCTAGCACATAGGTGAATTTGGGAATGAATTTCTTATAAAAAGGAAACATCGTGATCAGGAAAAACAGGTTTTCCAGTACCAAAAACATCAATACATGGGGAGAGATAAGGCTGGCGATCTCTCTGGAAAGTGAAAAAACGCCTAATGTATAGACCCAGCAGGTACAAGAAACCACAAGGATGATCACCGTAGTATTTCTATATAAATAGCGGAATGGGATCAGATACAAAAGGCCCAGGAGCATAAGGCTGCCGTTTCCTTCAAAAGCGACTCTATCCGAAATAATGTAAAAAAAGCCGAACTGTACTGCGGTCCACAGCAAAAGCACCAGGATCGCTTTAAAAGAGGAATACTTTTTACGAAGGCATTTATCTATAGAAAAAAGATTAAAAACCAAAAGCTCCAGCACAGGGATATAATTCAAAAGAAACATTTTTTAAGTATCTCCTTTGTGTACAATTTTTATCCTATTTTAGCACAGGAAATAAAAAATGGACAGAGAAAATCGAACCTCCTTAAAAAGACTTTAGAAGAATTCACAATTATAGGGATCTATGCTATGATGAACACAGAAACGGTCAATCTGAAAAACAGTATTTCTGAAGGAGGAAGAGAATGAGAAAAATTTTAAAAGCGTTTTTATTTGGAAGCATGTGCATGTCTCTGGCGATTCCGGCAATGGCCGCGGATTTCACAGATGGAGAAACGGAACAGCCGTCCCAAACACAGATAGAAGCGGAAGAATTTACCCCAGGCGCGGAGGAAACTTTTTCTTCAGGAGACACAGGCGGGGAATCTCTCTTTGAAGCCGCGGATACCGGAAGTGAAACAGAAGGGCAGGAGGCGGGACCATAGAGAGCGGCGCTTTCTGGGGCTGCCCAAGACTGACCGGGATCACCGATGGTTCCATGAATTGGAAGAATATGAACATTGCGGACGACGCCTTTGATCCAGACAGCAAGGTGATCGTGTCCACCATCGGACAGCCCTATGAGGAACGGCCTTATTTTGTTCTGGATATGGAGGGGGGCCTTTTGTGGGACGAGGGAGGCGTTCTCTACTGGGATACCATGGACCGGGTTGTGGACTTTTTTAATGACCGGGAAAACGTTACAGTGAGCCATGACCTCTGGGCCGCGACGATCATAGGCAGAAAATCTTTTTACGGGGCGGACAAAATGAAAACATTAACGATCCTTCCGGGGATAGAAACCATCGAGACCAAGGCCTTTTACGGATGTGTGAACCTTACTGCTGTGAATATTCCGGACTCTGTAACAGAGATCGCGGAGGACGCCTTTGACAGCTGCCCAAAGGTTTCTTTTTATACCACAAAAGGCTCCTATGCAGAAGCTTACGCAAGGCAGCATGGGATTCCTGTATCGTATATCCCCAAGGCACCCCATATTGATCAGGTTACGGTCTATAACAATATGATCACAGTGGATGTTTCGGGATTTTCCGGAGATGCGTACTACTGTGTGCTGGGGACTAGAATGGGAGAAAACGGTGTCCCGGTCCGTGAGAACGGAGGACGGATCGCTGTGGGCCAGACTGGCCGAAAAGTGGTATTCCGGAACGTGCCGGAGGGAAACTATTATATAGCTGCCCGTGCCCTCACCGTTAATGGAACGGAAAAGGATTACAGCGTCTGGTCAAATGTGGAAGATGCGGATATCTCTGTAGAAACACCGAAACGCCCACGGATCACCAATGCAAAGGTATCCGGAAAAAATCTGTCTGTTACAGTAGATGTGATCAATCCAAAGAAAAAGAACGTTTCCCTTAAAAATTTAAAGGCAGGAACCTATTATCTTGGAATCCAGACCTATCGGATCGAAGATGGAAACCGGATATACAGCCAGTGGTCGCCCCTGAAAAAAATCGTGATCCGATAACCCCTGGAACTTGCGATTTCATTTGTAATTTTATACCTAATATGCTATTGTATAACGTGAATAAAAAGAAAGAAGGTGAAGCTATGGTTGAATTAGACCAGTTCAAGAGCATTCTTGCAACCTACACAGAACCATTAGTGGAAGTGAGGGATTCACTTTGACCTGGCTAACAAAGAGCAGAAGGTCGAAGAATTAGAGCGGGAGATGGAAGCTCCCGACTTCTGGGACAACGCGGAAGTTTCCCAGAAAAAAATGAAAGAATTAAAAAGCCTTAAAGACGACATAGAAACGTACAAAAGCCTCACATCCCAGATGGAAGACATGGAAACCATGATCGAAATGGGATACGAGGAAAATGATCCGGATCTGATCCCGGAGATCCAGGAAATGCTGGATACCTTCCAGAGGGATTTTGACACGATCCGTGTAAAGACGCTTCTTTCCGGAGAATACGACAGCGAAAACGCCATCATCAAGCTCAATGCCGGTGCCGGCGGCACCGAGGCCTGCGACTGGTGCGGCATGCTTTACCGTATGTACAGCCGCTGGGTAGATCAGAAAGGCTTCAGTATGGAAGTCCTGGACTATCTGGATGGGGAAGAAGCAGGCGTGAAGTCTGTTACCTTCCAGGTAAACGGAGAAAATGCCTACGGATACCTGAAATCCGAAAAAGGTGTTCACAGACTGGTACGTATTTCCCCCTTTAATGCGGCGGGAAAACGACAGACTTCCTTTGTATCCTGCGATGTTATGCCGGATATTAAGAAGGATCTGGACGTGGAGATCAATGACGACGATATCCGTATCGATACCTACCGGAGCAGCGGCGCCGGCGGACAGCATATCAACAAGACCTCTTCGGCCATCCGTATCACCCACTTCCCCACCGGGATCGTGGTACAGTGCCAGAATGAGCGTTCTCAGCATATGAACAAAGATAAGGCTATGCAGATGCTGAAGGCCAAGCTGTATCTTTTAAAACAGCAGGAAGCGGAAGAAAAGCTTTCCGGCATCCGCGGCGAAGTAACAGAGATCGGCTGGGGAAACCAGATCCGTTCCTATGTCATGCAGCCCTATACCATGGTAAAGGATCACCGCACAAATGAAGAAACCGGAAACGTAGACGCGGTTTTAGACGGCGGGATCGACATTTTTATCAATGCTTACCTGAAATGGCTGGCTCTTTCCAAAAAACCGGCACAGACTTCCTAAGTCTTTGAAAAAGGACTTGCAGTATTTTGGCGGTTATGTTACCATATCTTTCGTGGAGAAACAAGTGTCTTTATAAAACGGACAGAAGGGAAAGATATGGAACGGACAACAGACAAAAAGAAATATTTTGTTGTAAGAGAAAGAGCAGTACCGGATGTACTTTTGAAGGTAGTAGAGGCCAAGAAGCTCCTGGATTCGGGAAAAGTTTCCACGGTCCAGGAGGCTTCTGAACTGACCGGCATCAGCCGCAGTTCCTTCTATAAATATAAAGACGATATTTTTCCCTTTCACGAAGAAGCGAAAGGGAAAACCATTACGTTTATCATCCAGATGGATGACGAGCCGGGACTATTATCCAATGTTTTGACAACGATCGCCCGTTTTCGGGGAAACATCCTGACGATCCATCAGAGTGTCCCCATCAACGGCGTGGCAACCCTTACCCTCAGTGTGGATATCCTTCCCGGTGAAGGGGATGCGGAGGCTATGGTGGAGACCATCGAGCAAAGTGCCGGCATACACTACCTTAAAATTTTAGGCAGAGAATAAAAAGGTCGGAGGGAAACCTCCAAATTTACCTGGATGGCGCGGGAAAGCGCCAGGAAAGAGGAAAACATGATAAATATAGCAGTTTTAGGATACGGCACCGTAGGAAGCGGTGTAGTGGAAGTGATCAATACAAATCACAGCAGCATCAACAAACGCGCGGGAGATGAGATCCGGATCAAATACGTTTTGGATCTGAGAGATTTCCCGGGAGATCCGGTACAGGAGATCCTGGTACACGATTATGAAGTGATCATCAATGATCCGGAAATAGACATTGTCGTAGAGGTCATGGGCGGCATCGAACCGGCCCATACTTTTGTGAAGAGGGCCCTTATGGCAGGGAAAAGTGTGTGCACGTCCAATAAAGCCCTGGTGGCAAAATACGGACCGGAATTAATGGAACTTGCCAGGGAAAGAAACATCAATTTCCTGTTTGAGGCCAGCTGCGGCGGCGGGATCCCCATCATCCGTGCTTTGAATTCTTCTCTTACTGCAGATGAGATTGACGAGATCACTGGTATCCTGAACGGAACTACCAATTATATGCTTTACAAGATGAGCACCGAAGGGTGCGATTTTGACACCGTTTTAAAGGAAGCCCAGGCCAAGGGATATGCAGAGGCGGATCCCAGCGCGGATGTGGAAGGCTATGATGCCTGCCGCAAGATCGCCATTTTGTCCTCCCTTGCCTACGGCAGATTTTTAAATTACGAAGACATTTATACAGAGGGGATCACCAAGATCACCCCGGAAGATATGGAATATGCAAAGGAGCTTGGCATGACGATCAAGCTTCTGGCTACCAGCCGCAAGATCGGGCAGGACTCCTTCTATGCAATGGTAGCGCCCTTCCTGCTTGGCCAGGAGAGCCCTCTTTACAGCGTCAACGATGTATTTAACGGTATCTTTGTACACGGTAATGTTCTGGGCGACGCAATGTTTTACGGAAGCGGTGCCGGAAAACTTCCCACTGCAAGCGCTGTGGTAGCGGATGTGGTGGACGAGGCACGGCATTTGCACAGAAGCCTTATGACCAACTGGACCAGCAGACCCCTTAAGCTGATGGAGCTGGATCAGGTAAATGGCAGATTTTTTGTAAGAGTTGCAGGCACTACTCCGGAAGAGGTAAAGAACATCTTTGGATACGCACAGATCGTAAATCTTAAGAGCCTTCCCGATGAGTTTGCCTTTATTACAGAAAATATGACTCAGGGCGAATACCAGGAAAAAGCGGAGAAGCTTAATGGCTCTATTAAGGCAATGATCCGCATAAAAGACTGAAAACGGCAGGCAGTGGGAGGAGATTATGAAATATGTGGTAGTTTTAGGGGACGGCATGGCAGACTGGCCGATAGAAGCTTTGGGAGGAGAGACTCCGCTTTCTGCGGCAAAGACCCCTGCTATGGATGCACTGGCGAAGAGATCGGAGATCGGCACCGTGGCGACCATTCCAGAGGGAATGGCTCCCGGAAGCGATACAGCCAATCTTTCTGTTCTGGGCTATGATCCCAGGAAATATTATACCGGGCGTTCCCCGCTGGAGGCTTTAAGTATAGGCGTAGAGATGAAGGATACGGATGTGGTGTACCGCTGCAACCTGGTTACCTTATCGGAAGAGGATGCCCCTTATGAGGCGCAGACGATCTTGGACCACAGCTCCGATGAAATCAGTACAGAGGATGCAGATATTCTTTTAAAGGCAGTATGTGCAGAACTGGGAGAGGACGCGTATCGTTTTTATACGGGGACCAGTTACCGGCACTGTATGGTCTGGGACAAGGGCAAGGTGCTGGAACTGACCCCGCCCCACGACATCCTGACCAGAAAGATCGGCGGATATCTGCCGGAAGATCGTGCCCTTCGCCGTATGCAGGAGAAAAGCTACGAGATCCTGAAAGAGCATCCTTTGAATCTGAAACGGAAGGAAAAGGGCCTGCACCCTGCCAATAGTTTTTGGTTCTGGGGCGCCGGGACACGCCCTGCACTTACTTCCTTTGAGGAGACCTACCACAAAAAAGGCGTCATGATCTCTGCGGTGGATCTGCTGAAAGGGATCGCGGTAGGCACAGGAATGGACCGGGTGCTGGTAGAAGGCGCCAATGGCGGCCTGAATACCAACTATGAAGGAAAAGCAAAGGCTGCTGTAGATGCGCTGGTGAATAAGGGTTACGATTTTGCCTATATTCATGTGGAGGCGCCGGATGAAATGGGCCACCAGGGAAGCCTGGAGAAAAAGATCCTGTCCATTGAATACCTGGATCAAAGAGTGATCCGTCTGGTAAAGGAAGGCCTGGATGCTTCGGGGGAACCTTATCGTATGCTGATCCTTCCCGATCACCCTACGCCCCTTAAGGTCCGCACCCATGTGGCAGAGCCGGTGCCTTACCTTTTGTATGACAGCACTGTCTCCAGGGAACATACCTGGAATTATAATGAAAAAGAAGCCGCCGAGAGCGGAAACTCCGTTGCTCACGGCTGGGATTTGATGAACTATCTACTTGGATGACGCCCAGGAAGCGTCAGGAAAGAGGAAACTATGCTGGTAGTGAAGAAATTTGGCGGTACTTCTGTGGCCAATAAAGAACGGATCTTCAATGTGGCCAATAGATGTATCGAGGAATATAAAAAGGGCAATGACGTGGTCGTCGTTCTTTCTGCCATGGGAAAATATACAGATGAACTGATCTCTATGGCGCAGGATATCAATGAAAAACCGCCGAAAAGAGAGATGGATATGCTGTTCACCATTGGCGAACAGATGTCGGTTTCTCTTATGGCTATGGCCATGAATAAGCTGGGTGTGCCGGCAGTATCCTTAAATGCTTTTCAGGTGGCGATGCATACCACCAGTACCTATGGAAATGCAAGACTGAAAAGGATCGATACGGAACGGATCAAACGGGAGCTGGAAGAGCGGAAGATCGTGATCGTTACAGGATTCCAGGGAGTGGACCGGTATGGAAACTATACTACCCTTGGAAGGGGCGGTTCAGACACCACGGCAGTGGCGCTGGCAGCAGCTCTTCATGCAGATGCCTGCGAAATTTATACAGATGTGGACGGCGTTTACACCGCCGATCCCAGAAAGGTTCCCAGTGCCAGAAAGCTCAAAGAGATCACCTATGACGAAATGCTGGACCTGGCTACTTTAGGAGCCGGGGTGCTGCACAACCGTTCTGTGGAAATGGCCAAGAAATACGGGGTTACCCTGGTGGTGCGCTCCAGTCTGAATAATAGCGAGGGAACCGTTGTAAAGGAGGAAGTCACAGTGGAAAGAATGCTGATAAGCGGAGTCGCTTTGGATACCAATGCCGTGCGGATCGCGGTGATCGGGATTAAGGATGTGCCGGGAATGGCATTTAAGGTTTTTGATACTCTGGCAAGGAAGAATATTAATGTTGATGTGATCCTCCAGTCCATCGGACGGGCAGGAATGAAGGATATTTCCTTTACGGTAAGCGGAGAAGATCTGGATGAAGCAGTTGCCACGTTAGAGGCAAATCAGGCCCGCCTTGGATATAAGGAGATTCATTCCGACCGGAATATCGCCAAACTTTCCATCGTGGGTGCAGGCATGATGAGCAACCCCGGTGTTGCGGCAAAGATGTTCGAGAGTCTTTATAATGAAGGGGTAAACATTAATATGATCTCCACTTCAGAAATCCGCATTACAGTCCTGATCGATGAAAAAGACGGTGTAAGAGCCATGAACGCAGTTCACGATGCATTTAATCTTGGAGACTGAGAAAGAGACAGAACATACAAAATCATTTTGAAATTTTCAGAATATCCTCCCGGGATTTCCTTACCCCTTGACGGCAATGGGATCCAGGAGGATTTTTTGTATTTTCCTCTAATATATACAGAAATTTTATAGGTTGTTATCGCAATTTTAATCAAAATCTATTATAATAAATCTAAATTCACCCATTGAGTGTGGAACGTATTCAGACAATAATATTTTATAAAGGAGGCGGTAGTTATTATGAAACGAAAAAAATGGATGGGGATTTTACTGGCGGGGATGATGACTTTGTGTGCCGGAGGTACTGTATGGGCAGCGGAAGCGCCAGAAGCAGCAGATCAGAGCAGCCCGGCAGAACTTTCCAAGGATCTGTACAGTTTTCAGCTGGAATATGACGGCATTGTCTATCAGTTTCCCATGGCTTACGAGGATTTTACAGCTCAGGGCTGGCAGCTGAGTGAATACGATGATCCGGAGCAGACGCTGACTGCGAATTCCTATGCCAGTGTGGGATTTGTAAAAGGCGAACTAAGCGTCAGTGCGGATATTGTCAACCTTGGTATTAACGAGATGCCTATTACCCAGTGTCTTATCGGCGGGCTTTCCATAGATGGAAGCTATACAGACATAGACTTTACTCAGAATATTATCCGTCTGCCCGGGGATATCACAATGGGACAGTCCACCCAGGAAGACATCAAAGCTGCTTATGGAGAACCTTCAGACACCTACGAAGGCGACAACTATGTAAAAATGGACTACGAAATGGACCTGTACCAGGATGCATCCCTGTATGTTTATAAAGATGACAATACATTAAAGCAGGTTTCTTTAAGAAACTTTATTGAGCCGGAAGGCTTTGACCAGGGAACCGTCAGCGAAGAAATCCCGGCGGAGGTGAGCGCTTATACAGCCCCCGCAGAGATTAGCACAGAGCTTTTGGATCCGGCAGTAGAATACTTTGGAGATCTTTATACACTTCCTGCACCGGTGAGTGCGTTTGAAGCAAACGGATGGACCATGCTGGATGTGGAAGAGGGCGCGTTTGCAGAAGGCGGCGGACTTGTCTTTATCGATATGATGAAGGAAAACCAGACCATGCGTTTCAGCGTATACAATCTCACGGAGAATGCAACAGCAATAGAGAATTGTTTTGTTACTGAGCTTTCCCAGGCTGCCTATGATCCGGAAGTCCTCTCCCTGCGTTTGTCAGGAGACATTGCCCTGGGAGCAGACAAGGCGGAACTGATCGCTCTGGCGGAGGAAAAGGGATTCCTCTATGAAGACGATACGGAAAACGGCTATCTTACTATTTATAAAACCGAGGAGACAAAACTGGATACCAGTCTGGAAGTCTGGTTTAATAAAGAGGAAAGTGAAACGGCGGCGGCAGGCATTACCTATCACAACGAGATCCTGCCCCAGTAAAGGCTACAAAAGCAGAGCCAGATTTTTCACGATCCAGTTTCTCAGGATCAGGAGGATCCCGATATACAGATAAAGGTTCCGGAATTTTAGGCCAATAGGGATCCGGCCTTTTGAGACCAGATGGATGGTATTTGAGACCATAAACCAGATATACAGGACGGCAGCGTACAAAACTGCCGGATAATAGAAAATGGAGTCACACAGCCTTCCCCGGCACAAAAGGACAAAGGCTCTGGTGGCGCCGCAGCCCGGACAGTAAAAGCCCGTAAACAGGCGGAACCAGCAGGGGATCCGGCGTATGGCCGGAACATATAAAAGCAGAAGATAAAATAGGATGCATCCAGCCAGCAGAAGCCACCCAAGGAGATAGAACCGCTTCTGCTGGCTGCTTATTTTTTCTTTTTGATACAATGGCGTGTCCTCCTGTCTTAAAATTTCAGCGGATCCGGCTTTCATTATAGCAGACATACAGGACTTGTACAATTCCCGGAAAATGGTATAATAAACCCAGATGTGCCCCAAAAGTCAGGGCATGTTTTTAATAAAACCCAGAAATTGTGAGCGCTTAGACAGGAGAATGAAATGAGCAAAAAAATACGTCGATGGAAAAACTACGCAAAAGAAACGCTTCATGGAAATTATTCGATGATCATCCTTGCCATGATCGCAGTGGCAGCGCTGAATGCGGTGGTAAGCCAGCTGGTTTCCGCCCTGTTTGGCGGATATACGATTTTCAGCCTGATCACAGGGCAGGCGGCTTTGTTTATCGTGTCCCTGATCATGGGGATCTTTTCGGCCGGACAGTCTTATATGCTCTTGAACATTGCCAGAGGAAAGCAGGCATCCTTTAGCGATCTGGTCTACTTTTTTAAAAATCAGCCTGACCGGGTGCTTGTGGCAGGATTTGTGCCGGGACTTTTATACCTGGCGACCTCCATTCCCTTCTATTATGTATCGTATTTTGTAGACCCCGGGAGTACTTTGGAGGAAAATCTGGAATGGCTTTTGCTTTTGGCCGGGATGATGCTGCTGGCAAATGTTTTGTATGCGCTGCTGACCATTCCTTTTGTCCTGATCTTTTATCTTCTGGCAGATGACCTTAACCTGGGAGGCATAGATGCCCTGAAAATGAGTGCGCGGCTTATGAAAGGCAATGTGGGAAAATATCTTCTTTTGGAGATCAGTTTTCTTCCTCTTTTGGTCCTTTCTGTATTTACCCTTTATATTGCTCTGATCTGGCTGGTGCCCTATATGGAAATGAGTATGGTAATGTTTTATCGTGATCTGCGGGGAGAGTTCCTGCCGGAGGTACCAGGCTATGACACTCCCTACAGCCTGGCGGAACAGGCCCGGGAAAGAAGAGAAAACGATGATTTCAATGCCGAAGCGTGAAAAGAAAAATCCCGTTCTTCCAAACGGAAAAAACGTTTGGAGAACGGGATTTTTTATAGAGCAGGAAAAGATCAGATATGCGGATCTTCATAATCGTGGAAGATGTCATCCAGGCTGTGCCTGTAGGAAAAATCTGGATAGTCCTGGAAGTACTCATAAGGATCTTCCAGATAGTCATAAAAATCCTCCCCGTATTCTGCTTCTGTGGCCCTTACAAAGAGAAAAGCGCCGATCAGGACCATAAAACCAAGAACGACACCTGCGATGGAAAGGCCGAGACCGATCTTGGCGTTGGTAGGCATGAGACGGTTTTCTCTGGACATAACTGCCAGAAAAATGCCGGTACAGCCAAAGATCACGCCGCCAAGGCCGCAGCAGCAGGTGACGATGGAGAGAATGCCTACCACCAGACAGGCGATGGCCAGGCCGTTGGTGGGCTTGGGCGTGTGGCTGGGATAGCCGCCTTGGGTGGGATCCTGCTCATAGGTATGGTCATAGGAATAGGATGAGCGATAATCGGTTTGCTCCTGCTCTGTTTGTTGGAATTGATTTCTATCTTCCTGGTTCATTTTATAACCCCCATTTTAATGTGACAGCGGTTTCGTGCCGCTTTTTGATGAAACGTCATTATTATAGCATTTTTGTGATTTGGTGACAAGCTTATGTGTCAGGGTTGACAAATCCCTTCGGCACTGATAAGGTAACAGATGGAAAATCTGCCCAGAGGATGCGCCAGGCGCATCGAGAAGGAGGTAAAATGGACATTATTCAGATTATCACACAGGAGCTGAAAGTACAGAAATGGCAGGTAGAGGCGGCTGTCAAGCTGATCGATGAGGGAAATACGATCCCTTTCATCTCCAGATACCGTAAAGAGGCCACCGGCTCCCTAAATGATGAGCAGTTAAGGACCTTACATGAAAGACTGGTATATTTACGCAACCTGGAAGAAAAGAAGAACCAGGTATTAAGCAGCATAGAAGAACAGGGCAAGCTTACTGAGGAACTGAAAGAGCAGATCCTTAAGGCGCAGACCCTGGTGGTGGTGGAGGACCTTTATCGGCCCTACCGGCCAAAGCGCCGCACCCGTGCTACCATTGCCAAAGAAAAAGGCCTGGAACCTCTGGCCAACATCATCATGCTGCAGATGACGGAAAAGCCCCTTGAGGAAGAGGCCAAGGCTTTTCTTTCTGAAGAAAAAGAAGTTGCTTCTACAGAAGAGGCCATTAACGGAGCAAAGGACATTATTGCGGAGCACATTTCTGATGAGGCGGATTACCGTATATATATCCGCAAGTTTACCGTGAAGGAAGGAAGCGTAAGCTCCTCCGCCAAAAATCCGGAAGAATCCTCCGTATATGAAATGTATTACGAGTTTGAAGAACCCATTAAAAAGCTGGCCGGCCATCGGATCCTTGCGCTGAACCGGGGGGAAAAGGAAAAGATCCTTACGGTAAAAGTTAATGCGCCGGAGGAAGAGATCCTCCGTTACCTGGAGCGGCAGGTCATCACCAGGGAAAATCCATATACAACGCCGGTTTTAAAAGAAGTAGTGGAAGATAGCTATAAACGTCTGATCGGGCCGGCCATTGAGCGGGAGATCCGCAGCGACCTTACAGAACAGGCAGAAGACGGCGCGATCCGGGTATTTGGAAAGAATCTGGAACAGCTTCTTATGCAGCCGCCTATCGTGGGCCAGGTGGTCCTGGGGTGGGATCCGGCCTTCCGCACCGGATGCAAACTGGCAGTAGTGGACGCCACCGGAAAGGTGCTGGATACCACTGTGATCTATCCCACCGCGCCAACTACAGAGGCCAAGATCAAAGCGGCTAAGGAGACTTTGAAAAAACTCATCAAAAAATATGGTATTACTTTGATTTCCGTAGGAAACGGTACGGCTTCCAGAGAATCGGAGCAGATCATCGTGGAACTTTTAAAAGAAATTCCAGAGAAGGTGCAGTATGTGATCACCAATGAGGCCGGCGCTTCCGTATATTCCGCAAGCAAACTGGCTACAGAAGAATTCCCCAATTTTGATGTGGGTCAGAGAAGTGCGGCTTCCATTGCCAGAAGACTTCAGGATCCGCTGGCAGAGCTTGTTAAGATCGACCCCAAATCCATTGGTGTGGGACAGTATCAGCACGATATGAACCAGAAAAAGCTGGGAGAAGCCTTAAACGGCGTGGTGGAAGACTGCGTAAATAAAGTAGGCGTGGACCTGAATACGGCGTCTGCCTCTCTTTTGGAATATATTTCTGGTATCAGCAAGACGATCGCCAAGAATATCGTAACTTATCGGGAAGAAAACGGACGCTTCCAGAACCGGAAGGACCTTTTGAAGGTGGCAAAACTGGGACCCAAGGCTTTTGAACAGTGCGCCGGCTTTACCCGTATCACAGGAGGGGATAATCCTCTGGACGCTACCAGTGTCCACCCGGAAAGTTATGAAGCTGCTCAAAAGCTTCTTGAAAAGCTGGGCCTTCAGGCAAAAGATATCGCCGGAGGAAAGCTTGCAGGTCTTTCCCGCCAGATTAAAAATTATAAGAAACTGGCAGAAGAACTTAACGTGGGCGAGCCAACTCTGAAAGATATTGTTAAGGAACTGGAAAAGCCGGGCAGAGACCCAAGAGAGGAAATGCCAAAGCCGATCCTGCGCACGGATGTGCTGGATATGAAGGATCTCAAGGAGGGCATGATCCTGAAAGGGACTGTGCGGAATGTGATCGATTTTGGCGCCTTTGTGGATATCGGCGTACACCAGGATGGCTTGGTGCACATCTCAGAAATGTCTGACAGATATATCAAACACCCCTTGGAAGCGGTAAGTGTAGGGGATATTGTGGATGTACGGGTTTTAGGCGTGGATCTGAAGAAAAAGAGGATCAGCCTATCCATGAAGGGCACGGGCAAATAAGGCGATGGAGAAAATAACGTATGTTTTTGCATCCGTCTCTTCGGCAGGAGGAATGGCGGTTTTGCTTTATCTGCTTCTGATCAACGGAGCGGCTTTTGCGGCTTATGGCTTGGACAAAAGAGCGGCCAGGCTTGACCAATGGCGGATCTCAGAGAAAACACTTCTTCTTTTGGCTGCCCTGGGCGGCTCTTTGGGAGCTGCGCTGGGTATGAGGATTTTTCATCACAAGACAAGGAAGGCGAAGTTCTTTCTCCTGGTGCCGGTATTTCTGGCGGTGCATGCAGCACTGCTGATCTGGTGGCTTTTCTGAAAGAGGAAGGATATGAAAATAGGGCAGAGGGAATCCTCTGCCCGTTTACATTTCATTTTGTCCATTCGGATAGATATTTGCGGAAATCCTCCGGCAGGGGAGCAGCTGCGGAATATTCTTTACGGGTAAAGGGAAGAAGAAAATGGGTTCTGTCAGCGTGAAGGGCGGCCCGGTGAAAGATTTCATCCCCTTTTCCGTAGAGAGGGTCGCCTATAAGGGGATGACCCATATGGGCCATATGTACCCGGATCTGGTGGGTGCGTCCGGTGAGGAGACAAAGACGGATCAGGGCGTTCCCATTTTTCAGGACAGCCTGGGTCTGAAAGCGGGTACAGGCATTCTTGCCATCGATGGGATCTACGGTCATTTTCAGAGGGCTTTGGGAACAGGGACGGATGGGAACCCTGATCTCCCCGCGGGCAGGAGAAGGAACGCCGGATACGATAGCAAGATATTCCTTTTCCAGCCGGCTTTGCTTCCTGTCGGACAGAAAGGCAGCTGCAAATTTGTTTTTAGCGAAGATCACCGTTCCGGAGGTATCCTTGTCCAGGCGTCCTATGGGGCAGATGGGAGCGGACTCTCCTTTGGACCGGAAATAGGCGGAAACCATATTGGAAAGGGTGTCCTGGTAATGTATGCCGCTGGGATGGACCAGGATCCCGGCAGGCTTATTTATGACCAGAAGATCTGCATCCTCATAGAGAATGTCCAGAGGAAGGTCAAGAGGCAGAATGTGCCCGTTGGAAGGGACGTTCTCCGGCTGCAGCTGCAGGGTAAGGCAGTCGCCCTCTTTTAAGATGGCGGTGGTGCGGACTTTCTGACCATTGACAGTGATGCCTTCCGGGCGGAATTTCAGAGAACGGATCTGGCTTTTGGTCAGGGCCGGGACCTTTCGCAGAAAGGTCTCCACAGAGACGCCGTGGTAGGTTTTTTCTATAGTGTAGGTTAAAATGCGGTTCATAAGAGTGGGGCTGTGCTCCTTATAGATGATATAAAATTGCTTGATTTACAAATTGTCTACCACGGTCAAAGTCGGCTCGCACCAGTATCTACGATACTCTAAGGGGGTCATATTTTCCCACTTTTTAAAAAGTCTGGAAAAATTACTTGCCTCCATAATCCCGATTTCCTGTGCGATTTGATTAATAGAATAATCGGTTGTACGCAGTAGCTCCTTCGCGTGTGTCAGCCTGGTATGGATGAGAAAATCATTGGGAGATATTCCGATGTATCTCTTAAATTGCTTCTGCAGATGATATTTATTGATAGAAAAACGCTCTGCCAAAGAACCAAGGGTTATGTTTTCCT
>DXBU01000128.1 GCA_019116385.1 Candidatus Blautia faecigallinarum
ACGGCGAGTGAAAAAGTTTAGGCGGGGTGCAGGGTGCCCTTTTCAAAGGGCGGCCCTGCTGGGGGAGCCGTCCGCAGACGGCGGGGGCAAAGCCCCCACACCACCCCGTAGGGCGCAAATGCGCTTTTGATGGCCGATAGGCTGTCAAAAGTGCTTTTGCGTTACTTTCGCAGAAAGTAACAAAGGCCCGCCGCTGGCGCGGCGGAAAAGGAGGGATTGATTGAAAAGGACGATCAGCGCCATGGTGGGGCATGGGTCGGTGAACCACAACAGCAGGAAGTTTCACGCTAAGAACACCGATCCGGAACGCTCCCATCTGAATGTAACATACTGCCAAAAGAATATCAAGGCGGTGTACCATGAACTCTTTGACGATGCCCTGGAACGCTACAACGCCAAACAGACCAGGGCCGACAGGAAGATAGAGAACTACTATGAAAAAATCCGCTCTGGCAAGCAGGAAAAGCCGTTCCATGAAATTATCCTGCAAGTGGGCAACAAAGACGACATGCGCGCCGACAGTGACGAGGGGCGGCTTGCGGCGGCGGTGCTGGACGAGTATATGAGCGCCTTTCAAGAGCGCAATCCCAATCTCCGGGTATTCTCGGCCCACCTCCACATGGACGAGGCCACGCCCCATCTGCACATCGACTTTGTGCCGTTCACTACCGGGAGCAAGCGTGGGCTGGACACACGGGTATCTCTGAAACAGGCGTTAGCGGCTCAGGGTTTCAAGGGCGGCACCAGGGGAGACACGGAGTGGAGCCAGTGGGTGCGCTCGGAAAAGGAGCAGCTTTCCCTGGTTATGGAGCGCCACGGGATTGAATGGGAGGATAAAGGCACCCATGACAAGCACCTGTCTGTACTGGACTATAAGAAGGAACAACGAGCAAAGGAGATTGCCGCCTTGGAAACAGTCAAGGCGGAGAAAGAAAGCCAGGTGGAGAGCCAGGAACGGCGGCTCAAAGAACTTGCCCCAGCGGTGAAGAACATGGAGCGGTTGGCAGCGGATTTCTCCGCCGATCCGGAGGAAATTTTGCCGGAGCCGGGAACGCTGGAAACAGGTAGGGCCTACCGGGAGAAAAAGGCCAAGCCCCTGCTGGCTCAAATCGTCAAGGTGCTGCGCTCCCTGTATCTGGCCTATGTGGAGTTGCGGGGAAAATTTGAGCGTCTGCAAGGGGACTATGGCCGGGTAAGGGAGAGCAACGCCCGCCTGTCTGACCGATTGCAGGAGGTCAAGTTGGAAAACAAGGCCCTGCGGCAAGTCTCCGCCGACTATGAGCGGGTCAAGAGAGCCTTTGGCCCGGAACAAGTGGAAGCGGTGGTACAGGCCGACAAACAGCGGGAACAGGCGGAAAAAGCCAGGAAACAGACACGGCGCTCTGTTGACCGTGGCGGGCGGTAAAAAGTAAACCGGCTCATCGTATTGCATAAAAACAAGTGCGAAGATACTCTGAACGGTATCTTCGCACTTTTGCGTGTTTATGCAATTGTAACGCTTTTCGGCACAAAATCCCGCCTTACGAGGGATGTTATCCTTGCTTTATCGCTTCTCTGTTCATAATGGATCGTATCGTTCTATTTCGGTATGATATGATTTCCTAATCACTCACAAAACATTTGCAATACCTTTTCTCCATTTTCCCACCATTGACCGACAAAGAGTACAGACGCATCCTGTCCCTCATAAGGAACAATCTCATTTGTATCGGCATCGTAAAAGAATTCCACATCAGCCATGGAGTATGTTTCTCCGTTGAATATCATGTCATTTTCCGTGCTCTCCAAGACACCTGAACCAATGCAGTCCTCACATACAATGTTCAATGTATTAGAACTGATAAATTTAGGCATAGGATAGTCCATGGTTGCTTCTTTGGTGGTGTTTTTGAATACACAATTACCGTTTACGGTTGTCCCATCAGGAAGGACTACTCTGGTAAACTGTTCTGCGGTATTGATAATATCGCCGTTAAATTCGCAGTTCTCAAAAATGATAACTCCAAAATCTCCGCTAATTGTTACATCCTCATCAAAGATGAGATTTTCAACTGTCCGCTCTTCTTCTGCAGCCAGCTCAAATGTAAATTCCGTGGCTTTACTTCTTCCGCTTTCATCCTGCTGACTACTCGAACTATTGTCTGCCTGAGATTGAGTATCTCCACCACCGCTGCAAGCGCTCAGCGACATTAACATAATCAAAGCAAGTGTCAATGCTAAAGTCTTTTTCATCTTAAGTCCTCCCTATAAATATAATAGACTCTCGGAATCTCTGAACCGCATAAATGCTGGCTTTCAGAGGTCCCATTTTTTAAATTCCCCCACATTTTCTGCAAAAAACAGTTGACATGAGAGCAAAAATGTGCGGCGCGCCTTGACGTCTCTTCCTCGCCTGAGATGGCGAGGCGTGCCCTTCAATTAAGATATAAATTCGCTCTTGATTGGAGGTGCACATTTTGAAACCTGTTAACATTAGCGGTCATCCCGCCTATCAGGACCGTGTCCTGGCTCAGCTCCGTAAGTATTATCCAGATGCTGATACTGCCCTTGACTCCGCCACTTGGGAAGTCATGGAGCAGTTCTGGAACCTCGACCTTTCTCCTGTTGATCAACTCATGCAGGATCGTTATTCTGTCTTCGGCCCACAGCCGCGCCTTCCTTCTGATATGCTGCGCTCCTATCTGCTTTCCATGAAGTTCAAAGTCCCTTCCCTTACTTCCTGGGCTTCTTCACTGAAGCAGAACTATCTTTACGCCATCCTCTCTGGTTTCATGGTCGGCGATACCCCTGGTGTCGGGACTTTTTACGACTTTACCAGGCGCCTTTGGCTTTCGGAAGAAAACAATCTTTCCGATCCCGTCCATCCGCCAAAATCAAAACCCAAGAAACCCTCGAAAAAAGGCGGAAAAGCTGCTCCCATTGAAAAAGTGACCGTCTATGACCTCCTGGCCAGATTTGAACTCCAGCCGCCCCAGGATCTCGCCCCGGCCGGGCGTCTCTTTGGGATCTTCAAGTCCCTGTTCCTGAACAGGTCCGTTGATGAAGGATTGATCGATCTGGAGAACCTCGCTGTCTCCGGTGACGGGACTCCTGTTTACACCGGAGCACGCGAGCGGAAAACACGCACCTGTGATTGCCTGGCAAAAGGGATCCGTGACTGCAAATGCGATCGCATCTACCATCAGCCGGATTGCAGCATAGGTTGGGATTCCCACAGGGACCGTTACTATTTCGGCTATGATCTCTACATGCTCACTGCCTCTGATTCGGAAAGCGACCTTCCCCTCTTTCCGCTTTTGGGGCCGGCTTCCAGGCATGATTCCCATGGCTTTTGGTACAACTATTTCTCCATGCGGCAGTTCCTCCCGGAAGCCCATGTCAGCAAACTCCTCCTGGATTCTGCCCATGATGCCATGGCTTACTATGAATACTGCCGCGATCATGGGATCCAGCCTTTCATAGACCTGAACGATAAATGCGGCCGGCCTCCAGTATACAAAGATGACTTTACCATTGGAAATGATGGCGTGCCCATCTGTAAAGAAGGCTTTCCCATGCGGCGCGATGGTACGGAAACTTCAAAAGGACGGACGAAATTTAAATGCCCTAAGATCAGCTTCGCCGGTGGCTCGCCAGCCTGTACCTGTGAGCATCCCTGCTCTGATGCTGCCTATGGGCGGACAGTCCATCTCGTTTTAAAGGACAATCCAAGGCTTTTTAATGACCCGCCGCGCAGCAGTAAGGAATGGAAACAGGAATACAGCGCAAGAACGTCATCAGAGAGGTGCAATAAGAGAGAAAAGATAGACTATAAATTAGAAGACGGCAGACACCGGTCATCTAAGATGTGGTACTGCCGCCTCTTCGCCATCATGATGTGCCAGCATCTTGATGCATGGGCTTTGCCAAAGTCATCCACCCTAAAAGATCTCCTCCGGCAAGCCGCTTAACTGAATAAGCATTACCATTATAACCCATTTCTGACGTATGGTCTATTAAAGTGCGCCAATTTTTCAAATCTTATTACACGTCTGTCTTGCTCTGGATAATATTTACTTTTCAAGGTTCAACCGACCGCTGGATCTTGGTCGGCAAGCTCAAGATTCCGAGAGCTTATTATAAAAAGTGTGTGCAACCGAAGTTGCACACACCGAAAAACGCAACCCCGATTGTCGCCAAACAAAGCCTGAATAGAAAGGAAAACCTTATGCTACCCAAGTGGAATTGCGTTTTTACCGTAATTCATTTTGGGTAACAATATAAAAAGGTATACTATCCCCTTAGCTAAGGTTAACCTAATTTCAATATTCAGCTTTGTTTGGCTAAAAAATTATACCACATCTTTTTCAAAAATGATAGATATTTTCTTAAAAATTATCTTTATCCTTAAATGTAGCAATCCCAGCCGGGGCCGTCAATGGTCAAAATGAACGGCGCAAAAGTGCGTCGCCATTGACCGCCCCGCCCGGTCTTGCTCTGCGGTCATCAAGGCGGGCAAGCCCCAAGGGCGCTTGCCCGCCTCCTTTGATTTTGAGTAGGGGTCAGTGGCCGAAATTGGCCTCAAATTGAGGCCAATTTCGACAGGTACTTGCAAAGCCCGGAACTCTTGCAATCTCTGGTTTTCTGTGATACTATTTTGATACTAAGAAAACGAGGTGTCCCAAATAGCAGGTGAAATATTAACATATTTGCGAAAGTTTCTCCTGTAAAACCACCTCAAATACACCCCACTATATTTGAATTTGCCGAGTGGGAATAAGAAGAAATGTGGCTTTACAATTATGAATTTTACAATTAAGCCTCTGATCCCACAACTTGCCGGAGATTATTTTGATTTTTTTGAAAACCGGGCATTTACTGACAATTCGCCTTACCGATGCTATTGCCAGATCTATCAAATGACCAGGAATGAACAGCAGACGAAATTCAATCATGCTGATGCGGCTGATTTCGGAAGAATATCAAGAGAAATTGCAGAACAGCAGATTGCATCCGGTGCTCTGCGGGGCTATTTGGCATATGCGGATGGAAAGGCAATTGGTTGGTGTAATGCCAACGATAAGGCAAATTTTCCGATCGATTCTTGCGGCGGATCTCATTTTCATTCAGATATCCCAAATCGCGAAATCGCAGTGGTTTGTTTTGAGGTCGCTCCCAATTTTCGAGGACAAGGTGTCGCAACGGCTCTCTTGAACAGAGTAATAAGCGATGCAAAAGCCAACCAGTATTCGGCCATCGAGAGTTTTCCTGTCATTCGTGAAGAAAGATACGAATGGGATTGCACGGGGCCTGTTCGCTTGTATGAAAAGGCAGGCTTTGTCATAGCAGAAAAACGAGATGATTTTGTCGTTATGAGAAAAGAGTTATTCTTGTAATCCAATGGTTTTAAGGTTAAAGAATGATTGACAGGCGGTTGTGCAGCAAATAACTTCATATTATGAATCAGGCCCTTAGCTGTGGGTATGAAGCTCATGGCTAAGGGCTTTTTCCATTCATCCCCCCTATCCCTCCGCCTGCGCAAACACCCCGTCCGCCTCGTCCCGGGTCAGGACTTCGCATTTGACCATCCGGTCCAGCACCTGCCGCATCCGCTGTTTTGCCAGCTGCGGACTGGTATCCGGTGAATAGGCGGAAGGCGCATTGGGAAGGCCGGCCAGCATGACCGCCTCAAACTCCGTAAGCTCCGCCGGAGCCTTCCCGAAATATCCCTCTGCCGCCTCATAGATCCCATAATAGCCGCTGCCGAAATAGATGGTATTCACATACAGTTCAAAGATCTCTTCCTTACTGTACTGCTTTTCTATCTCCCAGGCGGCAAAAACCTCCGCAAACTTGCGTTCCGGTTTTTTCTCCTGGGTAAAATACGCATTCTTCATCAACTGCTGGGTGATGGTGCTGCCGCCTTCCGCTAAAGAAAAAGTACGGAGGTCATTCCAGGCCGCCCGGCAGATCGACAGATAATCCACACCATGGTGCTCTTTAAACCGCTTATCTTCAACCGATATGACGGCGTCTATATAAATTTCCGGCAACTCCTCATATTCCACAAAGTGATCCATCCCGCGGATCGCCGCTGCTTTTTCGCTGATGGGCATATTCTCCACCGCGTCCTGATACATATGGTATCCTTTTATCCCGAAAAAGACGCCTGCGGCGAAAAGAACAGCCAGTCCAAGGGAGACGAACCCGGACAGGGTCCTGAAAATAATCTTTATAAAACGCTTCATGTTCCACTTCCTTCCGCATATCTTTATCTTTCCCCGAAATCAGGATGTTTATATGGAGCATCCTGGCTGAAAACCTAATCTTCTCGCCTTGCTTTTTGTTCCAGTCTGGATAGCATGCAATTCAGAAAGGACCAGATCCCCACGATCGTCATCACCAGCAGGATGGCCGGAACCGCGATCACGGCAATGACCGCGATCCCTGCGCCAAGCAATATACGGCTAAGGGCCTTATAGAGTACTTGCATATATTATTTCGGCTCACTGCGCATCCCGCTTACAATGGTAAAGTAGGATCCGGAAGTGATGCGGTATACCAGCATATAGAAAAGGGCGAAGACCAGATAGCAGGATACTGTGGTGATGATCAGCAGCGAAGTATTGGTCAGCCCGAAAATAAGCAGCATTTTTTTGATCAGCGGGAAAGCAAATCCCAGGTGCAGCCCTGCCATGAGCAGCGGCAGGAAGAAGACGGTCAGGATCTGCGAGTTGATGCTTTTGCGGATCTCCTTCTTTGTCATGCCTACCTTCTGCATAATGTCAAACCGGGACTGGTCTTCATAGCCTTCCGATACCTGTTTGTAATAAATGATCAGGACTGCGGCGAAAACAAAAACGATGCCAAGGAAGATCCCCAGGAAAAACAGTCCGGCGTAAATGCCGTAGAAATCCGCCCGCTCCCTTGCCACACCCTCAAGAGAATACCGGAAATAAGTGCTTTCATCCATGCTGCTTGTCAGTTCACTGATCTGATGGGTGATCTGATCCTGTATGCGCATCTGTACTTCATCCTCACAGGGAAGGTCAAACCCATAATACCAGTGAAGAGAGAGCAGCGGCTCGTCGTTGCTTCCCCAGGTCAGATCTTTCAAAGGCTCGATGATCTCTTTGATATCAGGGACAAAGAGGTACATGGTAGGGAAGATCTGCATGGAATCCACGCTGTTGTCCACGAATCCGTCCGCATGACCCGCGATCTTCAGGGTTTCCAGATCCCCGATATGGATCTCGTCCTCATCATAGGTCATCTCCTTGGTGGTATAAACAATCGCCTCCCCTGGCGAAAGTTCTTCATTCTTGCCCATCAGCCGGTTATAGTCGGAAACGGACACAAGGAAGATCTGCCAGATGTCTTCTGTATTAACCGTAGAGGCCAGATCCTCCTGATCCAGATTGATCTGATCTCCCTGGATCCTGGCGCCGAAAGCTGCCGTCCTGTACTCTAAAACATCTTCCTCTTCCACTCCATTACGGTCCAGAACGGTGCGGATCCGATCCTTCGCGGCTTCTGTATGAGCGCCCTCAAAAAATTCTGTTTCATCCAGGATGACGTCCAGACTGATATTCCGGGGGTACCGGTTGCGCAGGCTGTCTTCCGCTCCCACATACAGACAGGTGGTGGAGGATATCATCACCAGTACCATGGTGCAGAGGATACAGATGGAGGCCAGGCCCGCGCCGTTCCGTTTCATACGGTAGACCATGGAAGAAACGGAAACAAAGTGATTGGTTTTATAATAATAGCGCTTATTTTTCTGCAGGACACGGCACAAGGCAACAGAGCCGGCAATAAATAAAAGGTACGTCGCCACAATGACCATCACCACCGCCAGAAAAAAAACGGCGATCGCTGTCACAGGATCCTGGATCGTCACTGCCAGATAGTACGCGCCGCCCAGCAAAAGAACGCCAAGGGCGGCTGCCAGCCAGTTGGCTTTCGGCGGCTTCTCGCCGGACTGCTCGCTGTGAAGGAGCTGGATGGAGTTGGTCAGATGGATCTGGCGCAGGGTGTTGAGAAAAACAAGGAGGAAGATCCCCAGGAAAAGAAGAACCGTATTTTTTACGGAAACAGGATCTATGATAAACGTATAGGATCCCGTTCCTCCAAGGACCTTGATCATGAAAAGCTCGGAAAATTTGGACAGCAGAATGCCCAGAAATAATCCGCCTGAAATGGTGATCCCTGCGATCATCAAAGTTTCCAGGATCATGACTTTTGCCAGATGCCGTTTCCCAAGGCCCAGAATGTTATAAAGTCCAAACTCTTTCTTTCTGCGGCGGATCAAAAAGGAATTGGTATAAAACAGAAAAATCAGGGAGAATACCGCCATCACGCCAAATCCCATGCCCAGAAATACCTGGACCGTGTCCCCGCCTCTGATGGCCGCAAAGGTGGAGGAAGTGCTCAGAAAAGAAATAATGTAGCACATCATCACCGTTCCTATGCAGGTCAGAATATAGGGGATATACAATTTTCCGTTATTTTTGATGCCTGTCCATGCAAGCCTGCGGTAAAGTCCTTTTTTCATCTTCGCTCACCGCCTGTCGCCAGCATTGTCAGAGTATCGGATATCTTCTGATAAAGCTCATTTTCTGTACCGGAACCCCGATAGATCTGATGATAGACCTCCCCGTCCTTGATAAACAGTACCCTGCCCGCATGGCTTGCGGCTTTTACCGAGTGGGTGACCATCAGGATCGTCTGTCCCTTCCGGTTGATCTCGCCAAATAAACGCAGCAGCTCGTCGGTGGATCTGGAATCCAGAGCGCCGGTAGGTTCGTCCGCCAGGATCAGCCTTGGATTTGTGATCAGCGCTCTTGCCACCGCCGCGCGCTGTTTCTGGCCTCCGGATACCTCGTAGGGATATTTCTTTAAAAGGGAGGTGATCCCCAGCTGCCGGGCAATGGGCGTCAGCCGTTCCTCCATTTCTGCCGGGCTTTTTCCGGAAAGCACCAGGGGCAGATAGATGTTATCCTCCAGAGAAAAGGTATCCAGCAGATTGAAATCCTGGAAGACAAAACCCAGGCGGTCACGCCGGAAAGCCGCGATCTCGGATTCCCGGATCCTGGACAGATCCTTTCCGTCCAGGCAGACCGTGCCGGAGGTGGGCTTATCCAGCGCTGCAAGGATATTTAACAGCGTTGTTTTTCCGGAACCGGATTCCCCCATGATCGCCACATATTCCCCTTCCTCCACCTGGAAGGTGACATTGGAAAGAGCCTGCACCTGGTTTCCTCCAAAGCGGGTGGTATATATTTTCTTTACTGCATTAACCTGTAAAATACTCATTGTTTTGCCTCCTTTTATTCTTGCAGGCTTATTGTAGCAAAAAAGGGAAATGGCCCGCCATCGATTTGGCTTACATTTCCCCCTGTATTTCTTACACTTTTGTAAGAAATCATTCCACCTGAAGCTTCACCTGGTCCAGGTCAATACGCACAACGGTCCCTTCATCCAGAGAAGACTGGATCGTGATCCGGTGCCCTAAATTATCGCAGATCCTCTTACACAGATAAAGGCCGATCCCGCTGGCCTTCTTATCGCTCCTTCCGTTATACCCGGTATAACTTTTTTCAAATACCCGTGGAAGATCCTCCGGCGCGATCCCGATGCCGGTATCCCGGATACACAGTGTTTTCGGCGCCTCCATGGTGATGGTGATGCTCCCTTTGCCGGTATATTTGATCCCGTTGGACAATACCTGTTCGATAACAAAAGAGAGCCATTTTTCATCTGTCAATACCTTTTCCTGTATGGGTTCATAGCGAAGCTGCAGTTTCTTTCGGATAAAAGAACCGGCAAATTTCTTGACTGCATCCCGGATAATGGGATCCAGCTCCTGTTCCCGGAAAACATAGTCCCTGGAGGAAGAATCAAGGCGGAGAAAAGCCAGCACCATCTCCACATACTGCTCGATCCTCTGCAGTTCCTCAGACAACTGCCGGGAAATGGGCGTATCCTCACTTTGCAGGGTAAGGCGCATAGAGGCAATGGGCGTCTTGATCTGATGGACCCAGATGGTATAATAATCCACCATGTCCTGATATTTCAGGGAAAATTCAGACTGAAGCCGGCTCTGTTCCCGGCGGAGAGCCTGGATGACCGCCTGGTAATCCTCATCGTCCAGGGAGTTCACTTCCGGCAGTTCCTCCATCAGTTCAGCCGGAAGCAGGCAAAGCTCTGTCAGCTTTTGGTGTTTCTTTTGCACATTCCAAAAATCCCATGCGAAATAAAACAGGGAAAGGATCAGACACACTGCGATAGGGTACAGGGCCGCTCCCAGGGGAAGTCCGTACAGAAAAAATGCGGTCAGAAAGATCAGAGAGCAGGCAGCAAACAAAAAGATCCCCTGCTTTCGCTGTTTGATATACATATTTAAAAGTTTCATCCCACGCTCTCCTTTAGCCGATCATATATCCTACGCCGAATTTTGTAGTGATAAAGTCATGGAGGCCCGCAGCCTCCAGCTTTTTCCGCAGACGGTTGACATTTACGGTCAGCGTGTTTTCATCCACAAAGCTGTCCGTCTCCCAAAGGCGCTCCATCAGCCTTTCACGGCTGACGACCTTGCCTTTGTTTTCCATCAGGGCCAGTAAGATACGGTATTCGTTTTTGGTAAGAGGTATGGTTTCCTCCTGGAAGGTTAGTGTGTTGTCCCCTGTATTCAGCAAAGCTCCCCGATGTTCAAAGACGGGAACCGAAGTCCCGAAGTCGTAGGTGCGGCGGAGCATAGCCTGGATCTTGGCGATCAGCACACTCTGGTCAAAGGGTTTGGCGATAAAATCGTCTGCGCCCATGTTTACCGCCATAACGATATTCATATTGTCCGATGCAGAAGAGATAAAAATGACCGGGACCTTGGAAATCCTTCGGATCTCGCTGCACCAGTGGTATCCGTTAAAAAAAGGCAGTACAATATCAAGCAATACTAAATGGGGATCATATTCTGCAAATTCAGCCATGACATTCCGGAAATCTTCCACACACCGTGCGTCAAGTCCCCACATCCTGGTCTGCTCCGCTATGGCGGAGGCGATCCCCGGATCATCTTCCACAATTAAAATTCGATACATCGCGATGCTTCCTTTCTTTTCGCCTAATTATAGCGCCAAGTCAGACGAATGCCAAGGGCATTGGAGTATTTTACCGAGTATTTTCTCTACCTTTGTGAATTTTAAGGCTATTGAGTTGATTTTGCATTGCAAATAGTATATACTATAAGTGCAATAACCATGAAAGGGGCTGATACAATGGCTAACACAATAAATTTCAGCGTCCGTATGGACAGCGACATCAAAAAGCAATGCGAAACGCTTTATAATGAATTAGGCATGAACCTTACCACAGCGATCAATGTCTTTCTGCGTCAGTCGCTCCGCGCCGGCGGCTTTCCCTTTGAAGTCAGGCTGGAACAGCCCAACAAGGAAACCATTGCCGCCCTGCTGGAGGCAGAACGAATTGCACGTGATCCCAGCGTGAAGCACTACTCCGATGTGGAAGAAGCTCTCCGGGAGCTGAAACGATGAAGCGCGACATTGTTTGGACAACAAAGTTCAAAAAGGATTATAAGCTGGCGATAAAACGCCGTATGGGGAAACCTGTACGGCGGTTTTGTGCGTATAAAAGGCATCATAAAACGCGATATCCCCGAAATCCTTGGTCGTTTACAAGGATTTCGGGGATTTTTAACCCGACCCCTCAGGCCAGAATGCAAATCTTCTGCTTCACTCACGGACAGCTTCCCAGGATCTTAATATCATGTGCCGCCATATCTGCCTCCTTTTTTCAGACAGATCAGTGGTTTCCTGCGCAGCCCTGCCTGTCCTCTCCGCAGTGGTGTCCTTCTCCATGATGCTCTCCGCACTGATGTCCCTCGCCGTGATGGCTGCACCGGGTATCCGGGTTATAGGCAAGGTTTCCTGCCAGAAGGGCTTTTACCGCTTCGTCTGCGTTTCCGGAAACGCCGCCGTAAAGCTGGATCCCTGCGTCGGCAAGGGCATTCTTGGCGCCTATTCCGATCCCGCCGCAGATCAGGGTATCCACCTTCAGCTCTTTCAAAAAGCCTGCCAGCGCGCCGTGCCCGCTGCCGTTGGTGTCTGCTGTCTGTTCTCTTGTGATCGTTCCGTTCTCCACGTCATAAATCTTAAATTGTTCGGTGTGTCCAAAGTGCTGGAATACGTTTCCATTTTCAAATGTTACTGCTATTCTCATCTCATGCTCTCCTTTCGGTGCTGCCGCGGCTTGAGTCCCGATAAAGCCGGAGGCCCTGCCGCATCTTTTCCGGCAGAAATGAACCGCCGAGCCGTCACAAAGACGGTAATCGCCGCCTTCTATGACCAGCCTTTTCCCATTTACGATGCTGTCTGCGATCTTTTCCCTGGCACTTTCGTAGATCTCCGTCACCGTGGTCCTGGAAATGTCCATCCGCTTCGCGCACTGCTCATGGGTCAGCTTCTCCAGATCGATCAGCCGGATCACCTCATATTCGTCCACTGCAAGGATCACCGATTCCTTGCAGAAAATACCGTCCGGCATAAAACTGCTGTATTCCGGTTCTGCACAGACTCTCCGGCACCTTCTCGGTCTTGCCATGATGACACCTCCGTTTCATTTCCGTCATATGTCGAAAATAATATAACACACTCTTCCAAAAAAAGCAAGTTATTTTGAAGTTTAAAAAAGAAGTAAAATCGTTTATACTTTTAGGAGAATCTCTACGATGGATAACAGGAGGATATCATGCCCAATACTACCAAGAATGCTCTGGAAGCTTCCTTAAAAAAGCTTATGCTGAAAAAACCTCTGGACAAGATCACCATCCAGGATCTTACCCAGGACTGCGGCATCAGCCGCATGGCTTTTTATTACCATTTTAAAGATATCTATGATCTGGTGGAATGGGCCTGCCTGGAAGACGCCGCCAGAGCCCTCCAGGGAAAGAAAACCTGGGATACCTGGCAGGAAGGACTGCTCCAGATCTTTGAAGCGGTCTATGAAAACAAACCCTTTATCCTCAATGCCTACCGGTGCATCAGCCGGGATCAGATCGAAAGCTTCCTCTTCAAGCTCACCTACTCCCTGATCATGGGCGTGGTGGAGGAACAGTCCGCAGGCCTGGACGTCACGGAAAAAGAAAAAACCTTTGTGGCTGATTTCTATAAATACTGTTTCGTAGGACTCATGCTGGACTGGATCAAGGCGGGAATGAAGGAGGACTACCACGGGCTTGTAAAGAGCATCTGCACGCTGCTGTCGGGAACGGTAGCCCATTCCATATCGAATTTTGCCGGGAATCCCGGGGAAAGATCATAAATGAACTTTTTATCAAAATAGGGCCGGTGATAAGTTTTTTATCATCCGGCCCTTTTTGTAAATCGAAAATTCTCTTTCTTTCCATTAAAATGAAGCCATCGTTCAAGGAAACACATACAATCCCCGTCGCCGGGGAAACCTAAGAGAAAAAGAAAGGTGGTCATTATTATGGCAAAGAAAAACTGGAAATTAGGTGTGGCTTCCGCCCTGGCCGCAGGCGCAGGCGCGGCCTATTATATGAAAAAGACAAAGGAGCCTTCCCTGCCGGAAAAGAAAAAAGCGGTCGCCTCCGACAGCAGCTACCGCAACACGGAACTGGGAAAATATAAGAAAAACAGCAAAGGGATTTATTACAGCAATGGAAATTATGAGGCCTTTGCCCGGCCGGAAAAGCCGGAAGGCATCGATGAGAAGCACGCCTATATCGTAGGAAGCGGTCTGGCCTCCCTGGCGGCAGCCTGCTTTCTGGTAAGAGACGCCCAGATGCCCGGCTCCCATATCCATATCCTGGAAGCTATGGACATTGCCGGCGGCGCCTGCGACGGGATCCTGGATCCGGCCCGGGGCTACATCATGCGGGGCGGAAGAGAAATGGAAAATCATTTTGAATGTCTGTGGGATCTGTTCCGCAGCATTCCTTCTCTGGAAATCCCGGATGCGTCTGTTCTGGATGAGTTTTACTGGCTGAACAAGCACGATCCCAACTATTCCCTGTGCAGGGCGACAGTCAACCGGGGCAAGGACGCCCACACAGACGGCAAGTTCCGTTTAAGCCAAAAAGGATGTATGGAGATCATGAAGCTTTTCCTTACCCCGGACGAGGATCTTTACGACAAGACCATCGAGGATGTTTTTGACGACGAGGTATTCTCCTCCACCTTCTGGCTGTACTGGCGCACCATGTTTGCCTTTGAAAACTGGCACAGCGCTCTGGAGATGAAGCTTTACTTCCAGCGGTTCATCCACCACATTTCCGGTCTGCCGGATTTCAGCGCCCTAAAATTCACCAGGTACAATCAGTATGAATCCCTGATCCTGCCCATGCAAAAATATCTGGAAGCCGCCGGAGTGGATTTCCAGTTCAATACAGAAGTCACAAATGTGGTTTTCGATTTTAAAGACGGGAAAAAGGTGGCCACTGCCATCGAATGCCGGGTAAAAGGCGTAGAAAAGGGGATCCTGCTCACAGAAAAAGATTATGTCTTCGTCACCAACGGCAGTTGTACCGAAGGGACCATCTACGGCGACCAGGACCATGCGCCAAACGGCGACGCGGAGATCCGGACCAGCGGATGCTGGAGCTTATGGAAAAACATTGCCCGGCAGGATCCTTCCTTCGGCCATCCGGAGAAATTCTGTTCCGACATCAGCAAAACCAACTGGGAATCCGCCACGGTCACAACGCTGGACGACAAGATCCTGCCGTATATCACCAATATCTGCAAGCGTGATCCCAGAAGCGGCAAGGTGGTCACCGGCGGCATCGTAAGCTGCCAGGATTCCAGTTGGCTGTTAAGCTGGACCATCAACCGCCAGGGACAGTTCAAGGAGCAGGATCCGGAGAAGGTCTGCGTCTGGGTATACGGGCTCTTTACAGATGTTCCCGGTGATTATGTGAAAAAGCCTATGAAGGATTGTACCGGCCGTGAGATCACCGAAGAATGGCTGTATCATCTGGGCGTTCCCACGGAACAGATCCCGGAGCTGGCGAAGCACAGCGCCGTCTGCGTGCCTACCATGATGCCCTATATCACCGCCTTCTTTATGCCCCGCGCCAAGGGCGACCGGCCGGATGTGATCCCGGACGGATGCGTGAACTTTGCCTTTCTGGGTCAGTTCGCGGATACGCCCAGGGATACCGTGTTCACCACGGAGTATTCCGTCCGGACGGCTATGGAAGCCGTGTATGGTCTTTTCGGTGTGGACCGCGGCGTGCCCGAAGTCTGGGGCAGCGTCTATGACATCCGGGAGCTTTTAGACAGCTCCGTGAAACTCATGGATGGAAGATCCCCTCTGGAGATCCAGCTTCCGGGACCGCTGAATGCTTTGAAAAAACCGGCGCTGCATTTTATCAAAGGAACGGTGATCGAGAAAATCCTGAAGGATCACGATATATTAAAAGACGGAATGATCAGAAGCAGGTGAACGCGCCGTCAATGATAAAGTCCGAACCGGTAGTAAAGGTGCTGGTATCCCCTGCCAGGTATACACAGATGGACTCCAGCTCTTCCGGTCTGCCCATCCGGCCCAGAGGCGCCATCTCATTCCACTTTTCGATCAGTGGGATCAGAGTAGGCGAGTTCAGTGTCAGCTCGGTACCGATATATCCCGGGCTGATGCTGTTTACCCGGACGCCTCTCTTGGCCCACTCGATGGCCAGGGATTTGGTCAGCTGGATCACGCCGGCTTTTGAAGCGTTGTAGGCACACTGGGGCTGGGGTACGTTTACGATATGTGCGGACATGGAAGCGGTATTGATAATGGAGCCGCCTCCGTGGGCAAGCATGTATTTCCCTGCCGCGATATCGGTAAGGAAGATACCGTTCAGGTTCACATTGATCACCTTATACCACTGCTCATAGGTCATCTCCTCCGCAGGGGCATTGATACAGATCCCTGCGTTATTATGGCAGAAATCCAGTCCTCCCAGCTCCGCCACTACCTGCTCTACCATGGCGTCCACTTCTTCCTTGCTGGTACAGTCGGCCTGAATGGCGATCACCTTTCTGCCGGTGGCTGCCGCAAGCTCCTGTGCGGTTTTCTGTGCCTCCGGATAATCCAGGTCAACGATGGCCACGTCCGCTCCTGCTTCCGCAAAAGCTGTCGCGGTACATTTCCCGATCCCTCTGGCACCGCCTGTAACAAACCCTTTTTTTCCATCCAGTCTCATTTTTTCAATAATTCCCATATACGTTCTCCTTTTCTCAGTTTTAATTTTGTAAAGTCATTTAACAAATTGTACTTACATATTATCTCAGAGACCCTCATCCGTCAATCTGTAATTCTGAATGAAATTATTCCCGGATTATTATGCAGAACAGACAATAGCACATTCTTTCCAATCCTGTTATAATAAAAAAGCATTCGATATTTTACAAAATGCCTTTACAAAATATAGAAAGATACCATGGGCAAAAGTTCTAAGCCCACATGAGCTTACTTATACTCACAGGTATATACGAGGGAACCATGACGAAAAGCATTACACCAAATCAGATAAAAGAGAAAAACCGCAGCCTGATCTATCAATACATCTATGAAAGCAAAAAAGTTTCTCAGATGGATATTTCTTATGCCCTTCATTTAAGCCGGCCCACCGTTACCGCCAATCTGGCCGCGCTTGAGGAGGAAGGACTGATCACAAAAGAAGGCCGGATGGATACCGGATCCGTAGGGAGAAAGGCCGCCGCCTATACCATCGTGAAGGATTTCCGCATCGGGATCGGCGTGGAGCTCCTGGGAAAAGAAGTGAAGATCATTCTTGTAGATCTCTATGGACAGAAGATAGAACGTTTTGTATATGACCTCCCTTACCGGGAAGAAGAGGATTATTTCCGACAGGTATGTGAAAAAATAATGGAGGCAAAAGACGCCCTGCACATCCGTGATGAGCAGATCCTGGGAGCAGGGTTTGCCATACAGGGGCTGGTCTCTCCGGATTCAGAGACAGTGGTCTATGGAAAGATCCTGGGATGTACGGGACTTTCCATAGAAGCCTTTGCCCGCTATCTGCCCTATCCCTGCAGCTTTATCCACGATGCGGACAGCGCGGCCATCGCAGAGCTCTGGGCCTCCCCCGAACTTACGGACGCTTTTTATCTTTCCATCAGCACCCATCTGGGCGCCGCCCTTATCAAAGACCGGGAGCTGATCCGGGGCGACCACGGACACAGCTCCACCATAGAACATATCGAAATGGAACCGGAAGGCCGGCTCTGCTACTGCGGAAAGCGGGGCTGTATGGAAACCCTGTGTTCCATCAGCGCCCTTTTGGAACCGGAGGAGGATCTGGACGCCTTTTTTGAAAATGTGCGGTGCGGGCATCCGCAGACCTCCATACGCTGGCTGACGTTTTTGCGGAATCTGGCAAGGTCTGTGAATCTTCTTCATCTGATCTATGATAAGACCTTTATTCTCGGCGGTTATCTCGCCCCTTACCTTAAGGAGCAGGATCTTGTCTTTCTCTATGAAGAGCTCCAGAAGATCACTCCCTTTCCGGAGGCTTCCGACTTTCTTCAGATCAGCAAGATGCCCAAGCACAACATCACCATCGGCGCCGCCCTCCCGTATATCCAGGGATTTTTAGAGCGTATCAATTAGCGCAGGATTTTCCCGCTTACGCTTTCTTAAATTCCCATTTTGTTCCCCGATACCGAAGTACGAAGACGATCATGCGCACCAGCCAGTCGATGGTCATAGCCACCCACACCCCAAAGACGCCCAGTCCGAGGATCCGGGCCAGCACAAAGGAAAAGCCGATACGGAAGGTCCACATGGAAGCGATCGATACCCACATACAGAAATTTACATCGTTGGCCGCCCGCAGCGTGTTGGGCAGGGTAAATGCCGGAGCCCAGATGGCCACCGCGCAGACCGCATGATAGGTGATGATCTGCTTTACCAGATTTCCTGTCTCCGGCGTCAGGTTATATACCAGGATGATCAGAGGCAGGGCCAGGACAATGATGATATTGGTCACCACCAGAGAAACATAAGAAAAGCCAACGATCCGTCTGGTATAATAGCGCACCTGCTGGTAATCCCCGGCGCCTACGCACTGGGCGGCAACGGCTGAAAGGGCATAGCCCATGGACAGGCCGCCCAGGACCGCAAAGTTGGCCACACTGTTTGCCACCGCGTTTGCCGCGATAGAGGAAGTCCCGAATGCGGATACCAGACTCAGGACCAGGATCTTTCCCAACTGGAACATACTGTTTTCCAGGCTGTACGGGATACCCAGATGCAGGATCTTTTTCAATACCTTCTTATTAAAACGGATCCCCAGCAGCGTTCTTGCATGCAGCTCCTTCTTTCCATTGCGGATCAGGATGAGCATCCAGATCCCGGCAAAGGCTCTGGACGCCGTGGTGGGGATCGCCGCACCTTCCACACCCCAGCCCAGGCCGTACAGAAGGATACCGTTTCCTACGATATTCATTCCATTCATTGCAAAAGACATGAGCATTGGCGTCTTGGAATCGCCCATAGCCCTGTACATGGCAGCGCCGGCATTATAAACCGCCAGAAACGGGATCGACGCCGTCACGATCAGCAGATAGGTATTGCAGTTGCTCATGACCTCCGGTTCGATCTGGCCGAACACGATATGGAGGATAAACCATTTCCCGGCATAGACGACAGCCATGATCGCCACGGAGAACACTGCGGAAAACAGCAGCGTCTGCTCTACCGCCTCGCAACCGTCCTCATACTTTTTCTGACCCAGGGCATGGCCCGCCACGATCGCGCCGCCGGTAGCCAGCGCGGTAAAAATATTGATCAAAAGCACCATGATCGTATCGATCAAGGATACCGCCGACACAGCTTCCTCCCCCACAGAGGATACCATCACCGAATCGGCAAGTCCCACCGTGATCGCCAGAAACTGCTCCACCAGAAGAGGTATGATCAGTTTTGCCAGGTCCCGGTTGCTGAACAGATACTTTTTTGAAGCTTCCGCTTCTTTCATTTACTCCACCCCACCCCTCAAATTTTGTAAATAACAGTTGAAAAAAGTTATTTTCAGGTGGTATTATACACCTTTCACGGTAAAATACCATAGCTTTTTCTATAATATGAAACAAGGGACAAAAGAGCATGCGGACTGCGCCTGCGCAGCACGGAACAATCCGCAGGCATCGGCTTTGGAGTTTCTGTTTTTAAAGGGATCAATTTATAAGAACTTTAGAATTTCCTCACGTTTTTTTCAAGAGTTGCTCACACTTCCATCACATTTTCCCGGTATAGTAATAAGCAAATAAAGCGAAAGCTTTTTTACATATATTCGATGCGCTCGGTGGACGAAGCAGGCTTCGTCTCTGAGATAAAACTTTTTCTTTTTCATACTCGCCGGACTCTTTTGAGTCCGGCCCTCCTTCTTTTTAGGGAAGGTTTCTATCTTCTGATATATTTACAGAAATACTCATAGGAAACCCCGCATTCTCCCAGTTCTCTGGGATTGGGGATCCCTGTTTTGTAATCCCCGTGAAAATCAGAACCGCCTGAGAAAAACACTCCCGCGTTTTCGTAGCGCCTGCGCACTGCCTTCTCGATCTCCAGCTTCGTAAGGTTTCCCCGGTAGCTGGTCTTATCGTAGGTATAGCAGGCTTCTATCCCGTCCAGTCCTTCTTCTACGAGCATGTCCATATACGCAAACCTTGTCATCCGCCTGTTTTTATAAACAGGCTCATCTTTTACCAAAAAGGGATGGGCCTGGATGACGATGCCTCCCGTTTTATGGATCTGCCGGATGATCTCCAGAGGATCCGGCTTCTCCCGGTCCACAGTAAACTCCGGGTGGGTCTGGAGCAGATTTTTTCCGTCCAGCCAGCTTTTCACATAGCCCTTCCCGGCCATAAATTCAAAAAGTTCTTTTTTCAGGACTCTGTCCGGCGTCTCTTCCTTCCCCGTATAGGCCAGAAGTTCTTCCCAGCTCATCGGATATCCGCCCCGGTCAAGGCGCCTCACGATCTCCCGGTAGCTTTCTGTGCGGCTTTTTAATACCCGATCCTCAAGCTGTTCCCAGAAAGGAGATTCCCATCCGCAGTAAAGCCCGATCAGGTGAACGTCCTCATTGTTGGTATCGCAGGAAACTTCAATCCCTCTTAAAAGCTCCACTCCATGGCAGGCGGCATACTGTTCCAGTTCTGTCTTTTTTCCCTTTTCTTCATAATATAGCGGCAGGATCGTATCATGATCTGTGATCGCCAGGACTTTTATTCCCAGCGCCGCCCCCCGGTCGATGGATTCCACAGGGGTCAGATGCCCGTCGGAGCGTGTGGTATGAGTATGGAGGTCGCATTGGTACATAAGGGAAGACTCCTTTCTTATCTATATGGGGGATGGATCTGCCTGGCATACAGGCAGGACCGTATCTGCAGGCCACAGTCCGGAGAAAAAATCCGGAGAACAAAAAAACACCGTCCCCGCGGCAATCACAATGTCCGCAAAAACAGTGTTCTAAGTGCGCCTTCAGGGGCTCGAACCCTGGACACCCTGATTAAGAGTCAGGTGCTCTACCAACTGAGCTAAAGGCGCTTTTTTAATTATCTTTGCGCTGTTCCTCAACGCAAAAAGTATTATAGCTAAGTAACCGTCAAAAGTCAATAGCTTTTTTTATAAAAATTTAATTTTTTTCATTTTTTTCTTTCGACGCCATACAATCCAACAATTTATTCAATTCTCTTATCCCCCTATGAATACACAAGATCCGTCTGTCCAGGGACTTATGTTCATAGCAGAAACAGGCCATAAATTTATTTATACAGGACTTTCTTCTCATCGCAAGGACCTCCGGCAGATCCGCCTGACGCCGGCATGATACCGGCGCACAGCCGTTTTTCTTCTTATTTCTATCCTATGAATCCTCCCCTCAAAAGTTCCTTTTCCTTACGCTTCCCCGGTCCTGCGCTGCCGTTTTTCTTCTCCCGGCCGCATGACCAGCTTGCAGATAGGATTTCCCATGGAAGAGAACTTTTCCTCATACTCCGTCATCACATTTCCCTGGTTCATTTCTTCCTCCTGGTGCAGATCAAAGGTATGGGCCAGAAGCTCCCAGCCCGCCTCCTCTGTCTCTTCCAGAGAAAAGCGGAACAGATCCTGATTATCCGTCTTAAATTCCACCACACCGTCCCGGTCAAGGACCTTTTCATACCTTGCCAGAAACTCTCTGGAGGTCAGCCTTCGCTTCGCATGCCGGGCCTTAGGCCAGGGATCCGAAAAATTCAGATAGATGCGCTGTACTTCCCCGGGAGCAAATACCTCTTCCAGCATCCTCGCATCCATCCGCATAAAAAACAGATTGTCAAAACGCTCGCCCTTTTCCAGGAGCTCCTCTCTTTTCTGCAGAGCCCGCAGCAAAACGCTGTCGTACATCTCGATCCCCACATAGTTCACTTCCGGATGAAGCCGGGCCATATCCATAAGGAAGCGTCCCTTTCCCATTCCGATCTCTATATGCAAAGGCTGCGCCTTCTCAAACACATCCGCCCATTTCCCTTTGTAAGTTTCCGGCTCCTGGACCACGTACCCGCTCTCCAGGATTGCGTCCTTCGCCCCCGGTATATTCCTCAGTCTCATAATATCCTCCATCTTCTCCCGGCGTCTTCTATAAGACGCCGTCCGTCTTTCCGTCCGTTTCTCTTCTATTTTGCCCGTGCTCCTTCCCCCAGATGGCAGGCCACAGACATACTCCTATACTATAAATGCTTTCTCCCTCTCAGGCAAGCCTTTTCTTATATATCTCACCCTCTTCCAATCCCCCTGTGCCGCTTCAGCCGCTGAACATCTGTCTGAGCGAAGCGAGTTATGCGAAGCGGCTGATAACCGGCGAGCGCAGGGGAAATCCCCAAACGCAGCGCCGCCCGCCATCCCACCCTGCCCCTCTAGGCCCCGCCGCCCTTCTCCCGGCGTCCCCTCTCTCTATTAATTTTTCTGTTGAAATTTCCCTTTAAAGGTGTATGATATATAAGCAGGTCGAAACACTAATAAAAACGTCAACTCACCTTTAAAATAAAAGACCAAACAGGAGGATGCAATATGGAAGAAATTTTGCAGAAATTATCTGAAATTGAGCTCACTGCCGCCAGCATCATGACCGATGCGGAAAAAACCAAAACCTCCCTTTCCGAAGAACTGGAAAAACGGTGCAGGGATTTTGACACCGCGCTGGAAAAAGAAACCGCCGAAAAGATTTCCCACATCCGTTCCAATCTGGAAAAGGACAAGGACGCCCAGTTGACAAAGCTGCGCCAGGATACAGAGAGCTATCTGGAGCATCTGGATTCCTATTTTAAGGCAAACCATCAGCGCCTTTCCGAAGAACTTTTTCATAAGCTTTTGGAGTCTTAAAAAATTTTTCGCTGAAAGGAAGTGAGAATACATGGGAAATGTCCTCTCATACAGCGGGATCTCCACTAAGATCCGCGCTATGCAGAGCAAGCTCATCACGGAAGCCCAGTTAAAAGAGATCACCCAGCTTCCAAGCGTCCCGCAGATTTTTGCCTATCTGAAACGGACGCCGGAATACCGGGATGTATGGGCCTCTGTTGATGAAAACGAGCTTCACCGGGGGCAGATAGAAAAAATGCTGAAAACTTCTATTTTCAACAATTTTTCAAGGCTCTATCATTTTGCCAACCCCAAGCAGAGAGAATTTCTGGACCTTTATTCCCGGCGCTATGAGATCCGTGTGCTAAAGGAGATCATGACCAATATCTTCGATCACCGGAATACAGATCCTGTAGATTTTTCTCCCTATGAAGAATTTTTCCGGCACCATTCCAAGCTGGATCTAAAGAAGCTTGCCGCCTGCAGCACCATGGAGGAGCTTTTGAATTCCCTAAAAGGCAATGAATTCTACGTTCCTCTTTCCCATATCCAGAACCGGGAGACCAAAGCTCTGCTGTTCGATTACGGCATGACACTGGATTTATATTACTTTTCCCTTATCTGGAACATCCGTAAAAAGCTGTTTAAGGGAACGGATCTCAAGCAGATCACTCTGGCCTATGGAGAAAAATTTGATATGCTGAACCTGCAGTTCATCCAGCGTTCCAAACGCTATTTCCATATGCCCCCCGCAGATGTGTATGCCCTTCTGATCCCCATGAACTATAAGCTGAAAAAAGAGGAGATCCGCGCACTTGTGGAGGCTTCCGGTTATGAGGAGGCCATACAGATCTTCCGGAACACTTATTATGGAAAAAAATACCAGGAACTCACCGTAGGCAATCTGGAGGAATTTTACAATGTGATCCTCCGCACAACTCTTGAGAAGGAAGCCGGTAGGGATCCCTATTCTGTAGCCATGCTGTATTCTTATCTCTATCACAAAGAACATGAAGTCAACCGTCTGACCATCGCCATTGAATGTGTACGCTATGGCATCTCCTCAGACGAAGCAATGCGGTATGTCCGCAACAACTAGTAACCCGGAGGTAATGCTATGATCGAGAAAATGAAATTTATTAGTATAACCGGGCCCAAGGCAGATATTGACAGGGTGGTAAACACGTATTTATCCAAATACGAGATCCATCTGGAGAATGCGCTCTCTGAGCTGACTTCTGTGGCAAATCTGTCACCGTTTCTGGAAGTAAACCCTTACAGGGAATCCCTGACAGCGGCAAAAAACTTCTGCAGTGAGCTGGAGGCACTTCCAGCCGTTTCTCCTAAGGAGATTTCTATTGAAGAAGCGCTCTCCATTGTGGAAGAGGTCCAGAATGAGGCTAAACGGTACAAAGAGGAAAAAGCCAGCCTGGAAGCCGAACATGCCAACATGGTAGAATCTTTAAAGATCATCCGGCATTTCAAGAACATCGACTTTGATATTTCTACGATCCTGAATTTTAAGTTCATCCATCTTCGTTTTGGAAGGATCGAGAAGCGCTATTTCCAGAATTTCCAGAACTATATCTACGAAAATCTGGATACCCTTTTCTTTAAGTGCGAAGAAGACGAGGAATATGTATATGGCGTATATTTTGTTCCCGGCCGGGAAGCCCAAAGGATCCACGCAGTGTACTCCTCTATGCATTTTGAGAGGATCTTCCTGCCCGACTGCTATACCGGTACAGGTAAAGAAGCTTTTCAGCAGCTTGACAGCCGCCATAAAGAGATCCACGCTGCCCTTGATGCCAACAAGGCCGGATGGAGCAAGTATCTCTCAGACAACAACCAGCGGCTTGTTTCTGCCAAAGCAGCCATCGAAAAATACTCCAGCAACTTTGATGTTCGCCGCCTGGCAGCCTGCACTCCCGGAGAGTCCAAGGTCTTTTTCATCCTCTGCGGATGGATGTCGGAAAAAGACGCCCTGGCTTTCCAGAACGACATCAAAGACGACACCCAGATTTTCTGCCTGATGGGGAATAACGGGGAAGAGATCGTCCAGCAGCCCCCCACCAAGCTGAAAAACCCCAAGCTTTTCAAGCCCTTTGAAATGTATGTAAAAATGTACGGCCTTCCCGCCTACGGAGAGATGGATCCCACCTGGTTCGTGGCCATTACCTACTCCTTTATCTTCGGTGCCATGTTCGGAGACGTAGGACAGGGACTGCTTTTGTTTATCGGCGGATTTCTTTTGTATCATTTTAAAAAGATCGATCTGGCAGGGATCATCAGCTGTGCCGGATTTTTCTCTACGATCTTTGGATTTCTGTTCGGCAGCATCTTCGGATTTGAGGATGTGATCCCGGCCCTTTGGCTGCGTCCCATGAACGCCATGATGACCGTGCCTTTTATCGGCAAGCTGAACACCGTGTTCATCGTCGCCATCGGCTTTGGTATGGGGATCATCCTTTTGTGCATGATCTTTAATATCATAAATGCATGGCGCAGCAAAGATATGGAAAAAACCTGGTTTGACACCAACTCTGTGGCAGGGCTGGTCTTCTACGGCTCGGCTGTGGTATCCATCGGCCTGATCCTGTCCGGCAGGAGCCTTCCCGGAACAGCAGTCCTCTGCGTAATGTTCCTGCTCCCGCTCCTTGTCATCTTCTTTAAGGAGCCTCTCACCAACCTGGCAGAGAAAAAAGCGGAGGTCATGCCCAAACAGAAGGGAATGTTCATCGTCCAGGGGATCTTTGAAATGTTTGAAGTACTTTTAAGTTATTTTTCCAATACCCTGTCCTTCGTCCGTATCGGCGCCTTTGCGGTAAGCCATGCGGCCATGATGGAAGTGGTACTGATGCTTGCAGGCGCCGAAAGCGGAAGCCCTAATATCCTGGTAGTGGTGCTGGGAAACCTGTTCGTCTGCGGCATGGAGGGCCTGATCGTAGGGATCCAGGTGCTCCGTCTGGAATACTATGAAATCTTCAGTCGTTTTTACAAGGGTACGGGACGGCGCTTTGAGCCATTCCGCTCTAAATAAATACAACTTATCTTATATGAAAAGAGGAGGTCAATTATTATGACACTAGCAGCACAGATTGTTATTGCAGCCGCACTTATTTTAAGTATCATCATTCCTTTTGGTTACTATCTCATCGGCCAGAAAAGCCGCGGACGCTATAAAACCGCCATCGGATTGAACGCATTTTTCTTCTTCGGCACCATGCTCATCGCCGCAGCGGTCATGTTCGTAGGACAGAGTCCTGTAATGGCTGATGCAGGATCCGATGCAGGCCTTGCTACCGGCATGGGTTACCTTGCGGCAGCTCTTGTAACCGGCCTTTCCTGTATCGGCGGTGGTATTGCCGTTGCCAGCGCGGCAAGCGCAGCCCTTGGCGCCATCAGCGAGGATCAGAGCATTCTTGGTAAATCCCTGATCTTCGTAGGACTTGCAGAAGGTGTTGCCCTTTACGGACTGATCATCTCCTTCATGATCCTGGGACAGTTATAATATGCAGATGTATCTGATCAGCGACAACATTGATACCTATACAGGGATGCGGCTGGCTGGCGTAGAGGGCGTTGTCGTCCATGAGCGGGAAGAGCTTCGGGAGGCTTTGGAAAAAGCCCTCTCCAATAAGGAGATCGGCATTATCCTGCTGACAGAAAAATTCGGCAGAGAATTTCCGGAGCTTATTGATGAAGTAAAACTTCATCACAAAACGCCCTTGATCATCGAGATCCCTGACAGACATGGTACCGGCCGCAAGCCGGATTTCATCACCTCATATGTAAATGAGGCCATCGGACTAAAATTATAGGCAGGTGATAGTATGACAATCGATGAAAAACTGCATCATTTTTATGAAAGCTCTGTAGAGGAGGCCAAAGAGACGGCTTCCCGGGAAATCCAGGAGCATAAAGAAAAGCTCCAGCAAATGCTGGAGTCCCACAAGGCCTTATGCCGTCAGACTGCAGATGAGGCTTTAAAATCAGAAACAGACAACGCACGCAGAGAGATCAATATGGCCCTTTCCGCCGAGCAGCTTACCTTAAAACGGAACTTTACCAAAAAGCAGACGGAATTAAAGGATCAGCTGTTCTCTGAGATACGGACACGGCTTAAAGATTTTATGGCTACTCCTCAGTACGAGGATTATCTGTGCGAAAAGATCAAAGAAGCCAAAGACTTTGCCGGTGGGGATGAGCTGTTCATCTATCTTTCCAGCGGCGACAGCGATAAGATCCCCGTTCTTTCCCAGCGGACGGGCCTGGCCCTTCTCCCTTCAGAGGAAGATTTCCTGGGCGGGATCCGGGCCACCATCCCCAGCAAAAACATATTGATCGATAACTCTTTTGCGGAAAAGCTTCAGACAATGCGTAAGGAGTTCAAGTTTGACGGAGGTTTGAAGCATGAATAAAACGGGTATTATTTACGGCATTAACGGTCCCGTCATCTACTTAAAGGGCGACAACGGTTTTAAGATTTCCGAAATGGTCTATGTAGGCAAGGATAACCTGGTAGGAGAGGTCATCGGTCTGAAAAAAGGCATGACCACCATCCAGGTTTTTGAGGAAACCACCGGGCTTCGTCCCGGAGAAACTGTTACCGGAACCGGGGATGCCATTTCTGTCTTACTGGGACCAGGTATCATCCACAATATCTTCGATGGTATCCAAAGACCCCTGGAGGAGATCGCCAAGCGCTCCGGGAAGTACATTTCCCGAGGCGTCAGCGTAGATTCTCTTGACACAGAAAAAAAATGGGATGTGCACATCACGGTCAAAGAAGGGGATGTAGTGGGCCCCGGCACCATTATCGCCGAGACCCTGGAAACCTCCTCTATTCTCCACAAATCCATGGTGCCTCCCACCATTTCCTACGCCACGGTAGTCAGCACGGTTCCGGACGGTTCCTATACGATCCTGGAACCCATCGTGACTGTCCGTCTTACAGACGGGACCACCAAAGAGCTGGCTCTGGCCCAAAAGTGGCCGATCCGTGTGCCCCGGCCCACCCATAAACGATTTCCGGCAAGCGTTCCCCTTGTCACAGGCCAGCGTATCCTGGATACCTTGTTCCCTGTAGCCAAAGGCGGCACTGCCGCTGTGCCGGGCGGATTCGGGACCGGAAAAACCATGACCCAGCACCAGATCGCCAAGTGGTCCGATGCGGATATCATTATCTACATCGGATGCGGCGAGCGTGGAAACGAAATGACCCAGGTGCTGGAGGATTTCAGCAAACTGATCGACCCCAAATCCGGCAATCTGATGATGGACCGTACCGCCCTCATCGCCAATACGTCCAATATGCCTGTGGCTGCCCGTGAGGCTTCCATTTACACTGGTGTGACTTTGGCCGAGTATTACCGGGATATGGGGTACGACGTAGCCATCATGGCAGACTCTACCTCCCGCTGGGCAGAGGCTCTCCGTGAGCTGTCCGGACGTCTGGAGGAAATGCCGGCGGAGGAAGGTTTCCCTGCCTATCTGGCCAGCAAACTTTCCGCCTTTTATGAAAGAGCCGGCATGATGCAGAATTTAAATGGCACAGAAGGCTCCGTGACCATCATCGGTGCAGTTTCCCCCCAGGGCGGTGACTTCTCCGAACCGGTCACTCAGAATACCAAGCGTTTTGTCCGGTGCTTCTGGGGACTGGATAAATCTCTGGCCTATGCCCGTCACTTCCCAGCCATCCACTGGCTTACCAGTTACAGTGAATATCTGGAGGATCTGACCCCCTGGTACAGAGAACATGTATCCCCCAAATTTGTAGCCGACCGGAATCAGCTGATGGCGATCCTAAACCAGGAAAGTTCCCTGATGGAGATCGTAAAGCTGATCGGAAGCGATGTGCTTCCAGACGACCAGAAGCTGACTCTGGAGATCGCCCGTGTCATCCGGTTGGGATTCCTCCAGCAGAACGCTTTCCATGACGAGGATACCTGCGTCCCCATGGAAAAGCAGTTCAAAATGATGGAGATCATCCTCTATCTTTTTGAAAAAGCACGGGCTCTGGTCAATCGGGGCATGCCGGTATCCGTACTTCGGGAGGACAATATTTTTGAACGGATCATTTCCATCAAATATGACGTCCCCAACAAAGCCCTTGATAAATTTGACCAGTATTATAAAGACATTGATGACTTTTACGATCATGTATTAGAGAAAAACGGCTAAGGAGGAACAGTTTATATGGCAATCGAATATTTAGGCCTCAGCGAGATAAACGGCCCTCTTGTGGTCCTGGAAGGTGTGAAAAATGCTTCCTTTGAAGAAATCGTAGAGTTTCACATGGATGACGGGACAAAGAAAATCGGCCGTATTATTGAAATATACGAGGACAAAGCTGTGATCCAGGTTTTTGAGGGAACAGACAGCATGTCCCTTGGGAATACCCACACCCGGCTCACCGGACATCCTATGGAAATTGGTCTTTCCCCGGATATCCTGGGGCGAACCTTTAACGGAATCGGCGAGCCCATTGATGACCTGGGAGATATCTCCCCGGAGGTGTATCTGAATATCAACGGCCTTCCCTTAAATCCTGTAACCCGGGAGTATCCGCGAAATTATATCAACACCGGCATCTCTGCCATTGACGGACTTACTACTTTGATCCGCGGGCAGAAGCTGCCTATCTTCTCTGGAAACGGCCTGCCCCATGACAAGCTTGCGGCCCAGATCGTAAAGCAGGCATCCTTAGGCGGCGATTCCGACGAAAATTTTGCCATCGTCTTTGCAGCCATGGGTGTTAAATACGATGTGGCGGAATTTTTCCGCCGGACCTTCGAGGAAAGCGGCGCCGCAGATCACGTGGTCATGTTTTTGAACCTGGCCAATGACCCGGTGGTGGAGCGTCTTCTGACTCCAAAGATCGCCCTTACCGCCGCAGAGTATCTGGCCTTTGAAAAAGGCATGCATATCCTGGTCATCCTGACGGATATCACCTCCTTCTGCGAGGCTATGCGTGAGGTTTCTTCCTCCAAGGGCGAGATTCCTTCCAGAAAGGGATACCCCGGATATCTGTACAGTGAGCTGGCTACTTTATACGAACGTGCAGGCATTGTCCGGGGCGGCACAGGCTCTGTGACCCAGATCCCGATCCTGACCATGCCCAACGACGATATCACCCATCCGATCCCTGACCTTACAGGCTACATCACCGAGGGGCAGATCGTTTTGGACCGTCAGCTTCACGGCCAGGCTATCTATCCGCCTATCAATGTACTGCCTTCCCTGTCCCGTTTGATGAAGGATGGTATCGGGGAGGGATTTACCAGAGAAGATCACCAGGACGTGGCCAACCAGCTCTTCTCCTGCTACGCAAAGGTAGGAGACGCCAGGGCTCTTGCCTCTGTTATCGGCGAGGATGAGCTATCTCCTCTGGATAAACGGTATCTGGTATTTGGCAAGGCTTTTGAGGCCGAGTTCATCGGCCAGCTGGAGACAGAAAACCGGAGCATTACGGAGACCCTGGATAAAGGCTGGGAGCTATTGGGTCTGCTTCCCAAGGAAGAGCTTGACCGAATCGATACCAAGATCCTGGATAAGTATTATAAAGAAACTGTCCGTTAGGAGGTGGTTTCATGGATCCGAATACCTTTCCCACCAAGGGAAACCTGATATTGGCCAAAAACTCTCTGGCATTGTCCAGGCAGGGTTATGAGCTGATGGATAAAAAAAGAAACATCCTCATCCGGGAGATGATGGAAATGATCGACCAGGCCAAGGATATCCAGACCCAGATCGACCAGACTTTTAAGGCAGCATATGCAGCGCTGCAGAAGGCGAATATGGAAATAGGAATCGCTTTTGTGCAGCAGATCGCCTATACAGTGCCTGTGGAAGATTCCATCCGCATCAAAACACGAAGTGTCATGGGAACGGAAATTCCTCTTGTAGAATATGATAAGACCAGCAATGTGCCCACTTATGCTTACTATAGCACAAAGATGTCGCTGGACGAAGCCAAGGCGGCCTTTGAAAAAGTAAAGGAACTGTCGGTGCGGCTGTCGATGGTAGAAAATTCAGCCATCCGGCTGGCAGCAAATATCAAAAAGACGCAGAAGCGTGCGAACGCATTGAAAAATATCACCATTCCTAAGTATGAAACGCTGACCAAGGATATACAGAATGCGTTGGAGGAAAAGGAACGGGAGGAGTTTACACGGCTGAAAGTGATCAAGAGGATGAAGATGAAGTAGGGGAGCGCGAACGTACGCCGAGAGGCCGTGGAGGGGGATGGTCCTGCGGGCGGCGCTGCGTTTGGGGATTTCCCCTGCGCTCGCTGATTATCAGCCGCTTCACATAACTCGCTTCGCTCAGACAGATGTTCAGCGGCCGAAGCGGTGCAGGGGAAATCCTCCAAGCCTCGCGATGCCCGCAGGACCATCCCCCTCCACGGCCTCTCGGCTGACGATTCAGGGCGCTTGGGAGAAATGTGGCTGACGGTTATATGCGGCCCATTTGGTAGGCAACGTTTAGGAAAGGGGCGGAGACGATGTAGTAAACTTCTTTTTGCCCAGGTGCTGCCAATACCAGGACCTCTGCTTTTTTAACGCTTCCAGGATTTACTCCATATTCTATCTTACCTTTTCCTAACTATAACACATTTCCCATCTCCAAATTCATAATCCCAACTTTCCCGTCCCCTTGATCATCTCGCAGCCCATCCAACTCCGTCCCGTCCTCACACACTCTCTTACGCGGCCTGAGAAGCCAGCCGAGAGGGATGGGGGCTGCGTTCTGGGGGCATCGCGAGGCTTGGAGGATTTCCCCTGCGCCGCTTCAGCCGCTGAACATCTGTCTGAGCAAAGCGAGTTATGTGAAGCGGCTGATAATCAGCGAGCGCAGGGAAAATCCCCAAACGCAGCGCCGCCCCCAAAACGCAGCCCCCATCCCTCTCGGCGTCCCTCTCCCGCTCCCCCCCTCTTGACACCTCCCGCCCCCATCATGTATCCTAATACCATACCTAATCTACAAGGCACACGCCGCCCCAACACAGTCACAAAAGAAAAGGAGGCTCACCATGACCCCACTTACCCTTACCCAGGAATACCTCATCTGCACCATAGATAAAAAAGGCTCCCTTCCCTCCTACAGCCAGGAAACCGCCGCCTGTCTCATCATCAGCGGTCTATTGGAAATGGAAGCGGAAAGCTGTATATCCGTTGTAGGCAAAAAAATCGCGGTTCGCGGAAAGCTTCCGGAAAATCTCAGCGTCCTCGCTCCCCTTTACCATACACTGCGTAAGAAACGGCCCACCAAACTGCAAAAAATCCTGGACAGATATCTCCTCTCCTGTTCCCGCAAAAGACTCCGCGCTCTCAGCGCCTCCATCATGGCCCCTCTTAGGGAAGAAAATTTAGCTGTTTCTGTTTTTTCCGGGCTGATCAAAAAAAGGGAACAATTTGCCCCCACAAAAGAAGCGCAGGAACAGGTCATTCAAAAAATACGTCAGGAACTTTTGGAGAATGCGCCTCTTACAGAAAATACCGCTGCTCTTGCTCTTCTTTTAAATAAGGCGGGCTGTTTAAAACATTATTTTTCCAAACAGGAACGGAAAGAATTAAAGATAAGGCTGGAAGAGATTAAAAATGGGGATGGAGATAAACGTATAAAAGACTGGCTAAACCAGACAGAAACTATGCTCACTTTACTGTACATCGTATCCGGACTTTAAAAAATATTTTCTCATTTTTTGAATATAAAAATGTCAAGGGATTTTTAAATTTTTTTGTCTTTCTATGTCGATTTATGATTTTTGCCCAAAACATTTGTTTTTTCTGATTTTATGTAAATCCCATTATCCACACATAATTTGTGTGGATAATGTGGATAAGTTTGTGTATAACTGTGTTTCAAAGGGTTTCCCCCTTTTTTCAAATGTGGACAATTCTTCTTTTCTCCTTTGTGCACATCGACAGTCCTCGACATTCTTTGTGCATATTGTCAAAATTAAGATTTCTTATGACAAAATCACTCTAAATACGTTCCGACTGCTGTAGGCTGACGGTAATTATAGTCAGAAATCTTTATTCCTGTAGACGCGGTACTGGCATGAATGATCTTTCCGTCTCCGATATACAAAGCCACATGATCGATTCCATAGTCACCGTAAAAAAGCAGATCCCCTATCTCCATATTTTCCATGTCCTTCAGCTGGGATGCTTCCATCTGGTCTGCCGCCACTCTTGGAAGCTCGTAGCCGAACTCCTGGAATACAGCCATTACAAAGCCGGAGCAGTCCGCACCGTTTGTCAGGCTGGTTCCCCCGTATACATAAGGATTCCCTTCAAACTGCAGAGCAAAATCCACCAGTTCCTTTCGCTTGGCAAGACGCTCTTCTTCCGCTTTACGTGCTTCCTCCTGGGCTTTCTTTCTGGCCAGAGCCGCTTTTCTCCGTTTTTCTGCCGCTCTTCTCTTCTGCTCTTTTTCTGCCGCTGCATCTTTGGCTTCCTGCAGGTCTTCCATAAATTCTTCTGCTTTCTCCGTTGTGATCTCCACAATGCTGTCTGCCAGTTCATTTATCGTTCCATCAGAAATCCCGTCACTAAAAAGGTCTTCTGCCTCTTTCTCCGATACAGATGGCTGGGAGGTAAATTCCGCCGCCGATGCCGGCACTGCCCCTCCAAAACAAAAAATACAGGTTCCTAACAACACTGCCTTCCATTTTTTACTCATGATCTATACACTCCTTTAATAAACTTGTTTTTATTTATTACGAATGTGTTACATTTTATTACACATTTGCGTATGTTACCACAATTTTACCGGAATGTCAAATGCGCAGCCTGTTAGGAACCTGTATATTTCCTCATATTTCCTGTAGGATAGCCCCAGGAAAGGCGATGATCAAAGCAGATATTTCTGTGCGGAGACTGCCGCATTTGCCCCGTCAGAAACAGCTGTCACCACCTGCCGGAGTCCTTTGGTGCGCACATCTCCCGCGGCAAAAATCCCCGGCACACTGGTGAGCCCGTCTTCTCCTGCTGCGATATAGCCGCCTTCATCCAGCTCTGCCAATCCCTCCACCAGCTTGGTATTGGGCACAATTCCCACTGCCACGAATACCCCGTCTGTATCGATCTGTGTTTCCTTTCCCGTCTTTACATTTTGTACACGGATGCCAGTCACCTGGTCCTGTCCGCATATTTCAAGGGGAATGCTGTCCCAGACCATCTCCACGTTTTCCCAGGCAAACAGCCTCTCCTGCAGGATCTTATCTGCCCGCAGAGTGTCTCTTCGGTGAATGACGTAAACCTTCCTGCACAGACGTGCCAAAAACGCCGCATCCTCGCATGCGGTATTTCCTCCGCCAATGACCACTGCTGTCCGATCCTTGAAAAAGGCTCCGTCACAGGTAGCACAGTAGGAAACGCCCATGCCTGCAAATTCTTCTTCCCCGGGAATCCCCAAATGCCGATGACTCGCCCCCAGAGCCAGGATCAATGCCTTTGCATGATACTCTGATTTTTTAGTACGTATGATTTTGATCTCTCCGTCCAGTTCTATGGAAACAACGTTTTCTCTCACCGGAACGGCTCCCAGCTTTTCTGCATGGGCAGCCATAGCTTCTCCCAAATCGATGCCGCCGATCCCGGGCATTCCCGGATAATTATCCACCTCATAGGTATCGGCGATCTGCCCTCCCTTAACAAATTTCTTTTCAATCCACAACATATTCAGTTTTGCCCGGGATGCATAGATCGCAGCTGTGATCCCGGCCGGTCCTGCACCCAGGATGATCAGGTCGTATATCTCCGCCATATTCTTTCTCCTTATATTTATCCATCTCTTTCAAAGACTATTTTCTCAAACATCATAGCATACAATTCCTTTTATTCCAATAAATATAGTAAAAACAGACCGCCAAAAAGAGGAATGGTATGCTATCGAAACTCCACAAGCTCCCCAGGGCCTTCTGGATCGCCCTTATCTTGGTTCTGGCCTTGGTTTTGGGTATCGGGATTGGATTTTTTACAAATCATGTATTTTCGGAAAATGCCCGGTTTGAGGCCTATGCCGATGCCATATTTGAAAAAGAAGTCACCGGAAATACCCTTACCCTGCATTATTCTCTTGCGCACCCGGAAGAGGAAGGCATCCTTCGCCCTTCTCCCACTCTGGGAACAGTAAATACAGAAATGGACGAAGTGTATGCCCTTTGTGAAGAATATGAGGCAGGGCTTAAAAGTTTTGCCTATTCCCAGCTTTCCCGGGAAAATCAGATCACACTGGATACGCTGCTTTTATATTTTCATACCCTGCGCTCTCTGGACGACCGGTATCTTCTGGAAGAATATTTAAGTCCCAGTCTCGGTATCCAGGCCCAGCTTCCTGTTCTCCTGGCAGAATATGCCTTTTATGGGGAAAAAGACATCTCTGACTACTTAGCCCTGCTGTCTACAGTCAGACCCTATTTTCAAAGCATACTGGAATTTGAAAAGAAAAAGTCGGATGCAGGCTGTTTCATGAGCGATGTTACGTTGGACCGCATTCTCGCCCAATGCCAGTCTTTTATCGATGATCCGGAAAGCAACTATATGCTGGATGTATTTTCTCAAAAGCTTTCCGCATATGGAGGATTTTCCCAGCAGGAGAAGGATGCTTTAGAAGAAAAACACCGGGAGCTGATCCTGACAGAGGTGATCCCAGCCTATGAAGAGCTGATGGAAGGGCTTTCCAAACTTCGGGGAACCGGAAAAAAAAGCCAGGGGCTGATGCATTACACAGGCGGCCGTCAATACTATCTCTATCTGCTTCAAAGCCAAGTGGGTACTTATGTTCCTGTGGAAAAAATGGAGCAGCGCCTGTCCCAGCAGCTGATGGACGACAGCCGTCAGATCAGCCTGATGCTCACTGAACAGCCCTCCTTGCTTTCCAAGGTAACCGGAGGCACAGATCTGCCAGCCATGGAGCCCAAGGAAATCTTAAACATACTCCAGGAAAAGATAAAAGAAGATTTCCCTTCCCTTGAAAAAACAGATTATGAAGTGCGGTATGTACATAAGTCCATGGAAGAGTTCCTAAGCCCTGCTTTTTATCTGACACCGCCCATGGATACCGGAACTCCTAATGTCATTTATATCAATCAAAGCCAGACCCGGTCAAACCTGGAACTCTTTACCTGCCTTGCCCATGAAGGTTTTCCCGGCCATCTTTACCAAACCGTATTTTTTGCCAGGCAAAAGCCGGAAAAGATCCGTTATCTCATTGAAAGCACCGGATATGTGGAGGGATGGGCCACTTATATTGAATCCTACGCCTATCAGTATGCAGCTTCCTACCTGGATGACCCTGCTGCCGCCGATGTGACCGCCTTGTCCTGGCTGAACAGGAGCGTAAATCTCTGTCTTTATTCTCTTATTGACATCGGCATCCACTACTATGGATGGAACGAGACCAGGACAGCTTCTTTTCTGGAAGCTTTTGGCATTCGGGACAGTGCTGTGGTAAACGAGATCTTCCAGTATATTGTAGAAACTCCGGCAAATTATCTAAAATATTACTGGGGATATCTGAACTTTCTGGACCTGAAGTCCACATATAGCCAGAAGCAAGGAGATTCCTTTGATCTGAAGGAATTCCATCAAAAGATCCTTGAGATCGGACCGGTTTCCTTCCCCGTCCTGGAAAAGCATATAAAAGAAACCGGCTCTAATAAAAAACAGGAGGCGCTGGATCAAACAGCCCTCCTGTCTTTTTTATCTTTTCTTTTGTACGTTCCGCTTTATACGGAATAACTTCTGAAAAATTTCTGCAGCTTGGTAAGTGCCGCTGTCAGTGCCTCTGTCTCACTAGCATTTAGATCCCTCAGGACTGCCATTACCATCTTGTCATGAAATGCCTTGTGATGCTTATAAGCCCGGACTCCTTTTTCGGAAAGTGCCAAGAGCACGACCCTGCGGTCTTCCTGGCTCCGCACACGGGTCACATAGCCTTTTTTTACAAGATTGTTCACCGCGATCGTAAGCGTTCCTACTGTCACGGACAGCATCCGGGCCACAGTGGACATATTCCTCGGTTCCCGGATTCCAACAGCGTCTAAAATATGCATATCATTTACAGAGATATTTTTAAATTCGGATGTGGCCAGTGCTTTTTCTTCAATGTCCATAATTTCATTAAACAGCTTCACTAACACATCATTGATTGCCTCATAGTGATCCATCCGGGTTTCTCCTTTTCCTTCTTTTCCCTTATTATACACCAAACTACTTTGACATACAAAGTATTTTTTTTAAGAAAATCTTTCTATTGACACAAGAATTTGCTATAATAAAAGTACTGAATAAATCTCAGTGTTTAAACATTATACACACTTAGCAAAGATTAAATACAAAGGATACTTATATGAAAAAGAACAATATCCCCTTAAATTTCAAAGAAAAAAGTCTTTCCCGGATCAGTTTTATCTGTTCTGTGGCAGTACTTTTGATCCTGTTTCTGATCTTTTACCAGGTGGACAACGTCCTGATCCGAAAGCCGGCGCAGGAGGCCCAGCGGATCCAAGCCCAAAAAGAAGAAGAGGAAAAGAAGGCAGCGGAAACACCCCAGGTTTCCACCGCTTCTGTGATCGCCGCAGGAGATAATTATTTTCAAAGTATGCTCCTTGCAGCCGGACAGACAGAATCCGGTGAATGGAATTATGATGATGTATATACCAATCTCCGTTCCCTGATAAATGGCGCGGATCTTGCCTGCATCAGCCAGGATTCCGTACTTACCAGCGACCATGCTTCTATCAGCACCTTTCCCTTCGCAGTTCCCACAGAAGTGGGGGATGCGATCGTTAATGCCGGTTTCGATGTGGTTGCCTCTGCTTCAGATACGGTAAATGATCTGGGGACGGATATGATCCGTCAGACTCTGGAATATTGGAGTACGGAACATCCGGAAGTTTCTCTCCTTGGGCTCCATGATTCCCAGGAGGCCGCGGATACGATAACAGTACGGGAGGTCAACGGGATCCGCATCGCCCTTTTGGATTATACCTTTGGACTGGATAATGCCCTTACAGAAGGCGAGGATTATATGGTAGACGTTTTTGACCGGGATACCGTTTCTGCCGCTATTCAAAAGGCTAAGGAGGAAAGTGACTGTATCATCCTCTTTGCCCATTGGGGCAACGAAGAAAGCACAGAGCCTTCCGAATATCAGAAGCAGTGGGCTTCTTTCCTCCTGGAACAAGGCGTGGATGTGGTGATCGGTGCCCATCCTCATGTTCTTCAGCCCTATGGGCGGTTATCCGATGAAGAGGGAAATGAAATGGTCATCTTCTACTCTCTTGGGAACATTGTTACCGGTCAGGAAACCTTCGACACACTGCTGGAGGGAATGGCGCAATTTTCCATCCAAAAAACCGTGCAGAACGGAGAAACCTCGATCCAGATCCTTTCTCCATCGATCACTCCTATGGTCATGCATTATGACTACAATTCCGGAGAATACCGGCCCTATCTTCTTTCGGAATATTCTGATGAGATCGGCGCCGCCCACAGCGGAAGATATTCCTTCCCGGAGGTATTTTCTGTAGAAAATCTTGAAAACCGATTTGACGAGATCATGTCCCAAAAGGTAACACCGTCTTCCGGGACCGATCTTTTAGACACAGAAGACACCGCCTTAGAAGATACTTCTTCTGAAGGTGATGTCTCCGCTTAGAAAATTTCTTTTGTCTTCCATTAACATGCAGCAGGCAGATGTAAGAGGCCTGCTGCATTTTTCCATGTAACCGCCTCCACCTCTTCCGGCGGTATCTTTTTTATTTCTGCTATAGCCTGTACCACAAAAGGCAGATTTAAGGAACTGTTCCGTTTCCCTCTGTTGGGGACCGGAGCAAGATAGGGCGCGTCTGTCTCCAGGACAAGCTGGGAAAGGGGGGCGTACTCTACTACCTCCTTCAGTTTCTTTCCATTGGAAAAGGTGACAACTCCGCCGATCCCAAGGTACAGCCCCATATCCAGGTACTCCCTGGCGATCTCTTTGCTGTAGGAAAAGCAGTGGATAATGCCGCCGTACATACCGGCTTTTACATATTCCCGCACAATGTCCAGGGTATCCTTTGCGGCGTCCCGGCTGTGGATCATGAAAGGAAGCTTTTCTTCCCTGGCAATATCCATCTGAGCGCGGAAGATCTTCTGCTGGAGCAAATGCTCCTTCTCTTCCTTGTGCCAGTAATAGTCCAGTCCGATCTCCCCGATAGCTACGGATTTTTCGTGGCGGGAAAGGAGCCGGATCTTTTCCAGGATCCGCTCATCCACCTTTTCCCCATCGTCCGGGTGGATGCCAATGGCGCCGTACAGGAAAGGATATTTTTCCATCAGTTCCCTCGTGCGGTCCAGACTTTCTATGGAGGCGCAGGCATTCACGATGCGCCCCACGCCCTGTTCTTTCATGGAATCCAGCAGTTCTTCTCTGTCCCTGTCAAAAGCTTCATCGTCGTAATGAGCATGGGTGTCAAAAATCATGTCGATCTCCTTTCTGAAAAACGGAATTCCCCGCTTTTTCCTCCGGTCTTTTCCACTAAATGTATATCCGACATAACCATATGCCTGTCTATGGCCTTGCACATATCATAGATCGTCAGAAGCGTGATCTGGACCCCTGTGAGGGCTTCCATCTCCACGCCGGTCTTTCCTTCTGTCTTTACGGTACAGAATACATGGATCCTGCCGTGCTCCGGATCCAGTTCATAGTCGATAGAGCATTTCCTCACAGGAAGGGGATGGCACATGGGGATCAGCTCCCAGGTACGCTTTACGCCCATGATCCCGGCCACTCTGGCCACGCCCAGAACGTCGCCTTTCTTCACATTCCCAGCAGTCACGGCCTCCATGATCTCTTTCCCCACCAGAATGCTTCCCCGGGCCACCGCAGTCCTTAAGGTCACCGCCTTTTCGGAGATATCCACCATCACGGCGTTTCCGTTTTTGTCGAAATGATTGAGCTTCTGCTCCATGGCTTCTCCTCTCTTTCCTTTGTGTCATATCCCGCAGGATCACAATAAATCATATTTTTTATTGATCCGTTCCAGTTCCTTTTGGATACGGTCTACATAGCCTTCCTTCCACATCCTGCACATGTCCCGGTCGCAGCCCATCAGATCATGATCCGCTGCCAGAGCCTGCGCCCGGCAGCCGCCGCCGCAGTCGTAACGGTATTCGCAGGAATTGCACTCCGCGTTTGCGGCAAAAAGATCCTTTACACGGCTGTCCACGAACTGCATATAGTAGCTGTCCATCAGCCCCTGTCTTAATCCAATGTCCTGTACCTTGGGGAAACGCTCCTGTTCCGGGCTGGCGGTCATGGGCATACATGGGAGCAGGCGGCCTTCCGGTGTGATGTAGCAGGACCAGCGGGTAGGTCTGCACAGGTAACAATCCAAACACTTATCTGTCCCATCATAATGTCTCACGTTCATTTCACAGGGACCTTCCCGGCTCATTGCGGCAATCCCGCCTAATTCCAGGCTTTCTATGGGTTTTCCAGCCTCATAGTACCATTCTATATACGGCAGCATGGCATCCACGTACTCTTCCCATGTCAGGTCGTTCCCTTCACTGAAGCGTTTCCATAAATCTGTCGTATCTACATGAGCCGTTTTTACTTCTGTTACGCCCACTGACCGGAGCTTTTCTATCGTTTTCGGTAATAAATCTATATTTCCCCGGTGAATGCACATTCCCACACTTACATAAAAGCCGTGTTCACTGCAGAGCTTCAATGCACGCAGGGCGGCGTCCTCCGCCCCGGATACTCCCCGCATCCAGTCGTGCCACCCGGCGCCGTCAAAGCTGATATCCATTTCCGGCTTCAGGCCCCGGCGTTCAAATTCATTTAAAACATGCTCGTTCAGCATCCATCCGTTGGTATAAACCTGTGTTACCGTCATTTTGTATGAAAGGATCCGGTCGATTAGCTGCCAGAAATCCTTCCGAACGAAGGGTTCCCCACCGGTAATATCAACCCGCAGCACACCGCAGTCCGCCATCTGGTCGATCAGGTCAAAGGCCTGCTCTGTGGAGAGCTCTCCAAGCATGGCGTCCGGGGCATCCATATAGCAGTGCCGGCAGCGGAAATTGCATCGCCCTGTAATGGACCAGAATACCCGTCTGATATATCTGTTATGATAGTATCTATAATACTGATCCGCTTCCATAGGCTGAGCCTCCGGAAGAACCTCTACGATCTCTTCCTTTATACACTGGTTCAGCGCTTCCCTCATGGCATCGTCCAGACAGGCTTCTGGAAGTTCCGTTTCTCCGTCGCAAAGGAGTAAGATCTGAAACATTTCCTGGGTCAAAAGACGTTCTTTGTTTTCCGGCCGATGCACCAGAACCCAGGACATCTCTTCCCAGCCGCGCAGCGCATAATTCGCTTTTAATCGATAAAACATTAGCTTGGCTCCTTAAAAACAGGACAGGCAGGGAATATCTCCTTGCCTGCCCTTAAATATCGTTTTGCGTCATTATTTCCATGTCCGGTTTGGACAATTACTGCTGTTATTATTCGTACATGCGTTACCTCTTTCCCATCCAGGAACCCGGCATTCTCCGCCTATATCTAAGCCACTGCCCTCGCCGCTCGTTGTGATGACATCCCTGTTCGTAAAGTAAACAACCTCTGCCATAGCTTTCTTGTAATCCATAAAGATCGCCTCCTTCTTTTACATTGAAACACAAACTACATCCCGCTCTTAAAAGTCAGCTTCGTATCCCTCACACAAAGCTATTAAAAAAAGCCGCAACCGTGCAGTTGCAGCCGAACGACCTTGCGGAACCAGGCCTGTCATCCATTCACGCTTAAGGCTTCTGACTTTGCGTCCTTACATTTCTGTAAGTTTGCCAAGAGCTTTTTAAGTGTTATTATTATATGATGTTAAAGTTAACCTTGTCAAGGGCTTTTAAGATGATTCTTTTATGATTATCCTATATTGTGGCTAACTAACAAGAAGGGCTTCGAAAACAATGCGTCGAAGCCCTTTGGATTTAATGGTAATAGATACAAATTAAAAATTATCTGCTCACATAAATGAGCGCCAGTACCCAATTTTCCGTTCATTAATTTCACGTATAATCTCTGGTGTAATTTTAGGTTTTCTATTTATATCCATTAGGCCATTTATTTCTTGCTGTACATCTGTAGCCTGTGTATAACAAAACCCACATACATATGGAATACTTTTTACGGCTGTAGTTATCTCATCAAAACGCCGGATAAATTCTTCCTTTGAATTCACTTTATTCCCATATCCCCAGCCATCTCTTCCGTCATGTAAAGCAATCCCTCCATATTCACTTATAATTATAGGCTGTCCATTATATTTATATCCGTTTGCCAAAGCTGATTTATGATTACTGTGATATACCTCTGTTGTTAGGATTTGCTCTTTATATTCCATAGAACGTTTATATAGTATTTCGCCAGACTCTTCATAATCATGAAGGGTAATAATATCTGAAACCGTATGTTCCCAACCGTCATTTACAATAACCGGCCGTTGGGGGTCAAGGCTTTTCGTAAGATGATAAATCGCTTCCGTAAAATTCTGTTCACGTTTATTCGTTTCAACCATTCTAATTCCCCAGGATTCATTAAGCGGCGTCCAAATAATAATACATGGATGATTATAATTCTGACGTACTATTTCCATCCATTCTGTTGTAAATTCTGTCACTGCTTTATCTGAATATTCATAAGAGGATGCCATTTCTCCCCAAACCAGCATTCCTTTAACGT
>DXBU01000129.1 GCA_019116385.1 Candidatus Blautia faecigallinarum
ATCACGATTTTTCCGTGATATGGGACTTCATTTTTTCTCCAAGTGATTCTTGCCTGGATGCTACTATTTTAATCGATGCTCACTACCTCGTAGCCTGCATCCACAACGGCTTTTTTCAGCACTTCCCTATCCACCTGGCCCTCTGCAGTAATGTAGGCTGCCTTATCTTCCAGATTCACATCTGCGCTTACGCCGTCTATGCCTTCCAGCGCTTTTTTCACTGCTGCCTGGCAGTGCGGGCACATCATTCCGTTAATTTTCATTGTGATCATTGTGGTTTCCTCCTTATTGTCCTTTTCTATATCATTGCTTTGAAGCACAGCTTCCTCTGCGGCGGCCTCCTTGGCTCCTTCGGTTCCCTTAGACACCTGGAATCTTTTTAACCGAAGGGCATTGGTCACCACGAAAATACTGCTCATACTCATGGCAGCGGCTCCGATCATAGGATTCAATTTTAAACCAAAGGCCGTATAAAACACACCTGCTGCCACTGGGATTCCCAATGTATTATAAAAGAATGCCCAGAAAAGATTCTGTTTAATATTCCGGATGACTGCTTTGCTAAGTCTTACCGCGGTTACTGCATCCAGAAGATCATTTTTCATCAATACTACATCGGCACTTTCGATGGCCACATCCGTTCCTGCGCCAATAGCCATTCCCACATCAGCCCGGGCAAGGGCAGGTGCATCATTGATACCGTCACCGATCATAGCTACCTTTTTCCCCTGTTTTTGAAGCTTTGCGATTTCTCTTTCTTTATCCTGAGGAAGAACCTCCGCTATAACCGTATCGATCTCAAGCTGCCGGCGGATGGCTTCTGCGGTTCTTTTGTTATCGCCGGTGAGCATGACCACTTGGATGCCCTCTTGTTTAAACTGCCTCACCGCTTCCCTGCTGGTAGGCTTTACCACATCCGCCACGGAAAGGATCCCCAAGATCTTTTCCTCATCGGCAAACAACATAGGGGTTTTCCCCTCGTCCGCTAATAGATCCAGCCTGTTTTCATAATTTCCAAGAGGAATTCCTTCCTCTTCTATCATACGCCGGTTTCCGGCAAAATACCAGTGTCCGCTTATTTTTCCCTTAACCCCTCTTCCCGGAAGGGAAGAGAATTCCTCCACATGCCGGAAGGGGATCTTTTTCTTTTTCGCGAATTCCAGGATCGCCTCTGCCAGAGGATGCTCGCTTTTTTCCTCCAGGCCTGCCGCCAGAGAGAGAAATTCCCTTTCATCCATAACGGTTTCCACATTGGTTACAATCGGCTTTCCCTGGGTGATCGTGCCTGTCTTATCCAATACCACACTGGTAATGTTGTGGGCGGTCTCCAAAGCTTCACCGGATTTAATGAGAATACCGTTCTCCGCACCTTTTCCGGTTCCCACCATGATCGCCACTGGTGTAGCCAGACCCAACGCGCAGGGACAGGAGATCACCAGCACACTAATAGCACAGGAAAGGGCAAATTCAAAGCTTGCTCCTACTGCCAGCCATACAATGGCCGTGACAAGGGCAATGGACATGACTGCAGGTACAAAAATCCCGGCGATTTTATCTGCGATCTTGGCAATGGGTGCCTTGCTGGAGCTGGCCTCCTCCACCAGACGGATGATCTGGGAAAAGGTGGTGTCGTCTCCTACTCTTGTAGCTTTAAAACGGATAAAACCGGTTTTATTCATAGTAGCCGCGATAACCGTATCATTCACCTGCTTGTGGACTGGTATGCTCTCTCCGGTGATGGCCGCTTCATCCACACTGGTGCTGCCTTCTATGATAAAACCGTCTACTGGAATACTGCTTCCCGGACGCACCACAACAATATCCCCGGCCTGTACCTGTTCTACAGGAATCTCACTCTGGGTCCCTCCCCGTTCTACAACGGCTGTTTTCGGTGCCAGGTTTAAAAGCTTGGTGATGGCTTCGCTTGTTTTTCCCTTGGATCTGGCTTCCAGATATTTGCCAACTGTGATCAGAGCCAGGATCATAGCTGCAGACTCAAAATAAAGATCATGATAATACCGTTCTACCAGTTCCATATCCCCGTGGCCAAGCCCATAGCTCATACGATAAATAGCAAATATACCGTATATCAGGGAAGCACAGGAGCCTACCGCGATCAGGCTGTCCATATTGGGCGCCAGATGGTACAACGTCTGAAAACCTTTAATATAGTATTTACGGTTTACATAGATAATAGGCAGACTCAAAAGAAGCTGGGTAAAAGCGAAGCTCACGGCATTTTCCAATCCTTCCAGGTAAGAAGGAAGGGCAAGACCTGCCATATGTCCCATGGTTACATACATCAGAGGGATCAAAAAAATAAAGGATACGATCAGACGCATCTTCATGTTTTTCAATTCCGCTTCTGCCGGATTGGTTCGTTCTTTCTGAGCTGACAAAGAGGTGTTCTCCGTTCCCTGCTTCTGCTGTGCAGGGCTGGCGCCGTAGCCGGCTTTTACCACTGCATCGATGATCTGGTTTTCCTTTAGCACTCCTTCGTCGTACTCTACCTGCATACTGTTTGTCAAAAGATTTACGCTGACATTCTCAATTCCTTCTAGCTTTGAAACACATTTTTCTACTCTGGATGAGCAGGCGGAGCAGGTCATACCTGTTACATCAAATTTTTCTTTCATCCTATTTCCTTCACTCCTTTTCTACTCTATCGCTCTGTCATTCTATTTTAAAATTTTTCCCAGCATAGACACCAGCTCATCTACTTTTTCTTCCCGTTCTGCCTCGGTTTCCGCATTAGATACACAGTTTTTTAAATGAGCAGTGAGGATTTCCTTATTAACCTTATTCAAAATGGCTTCTGTGGCCATCAGCTGCTGGGAAATATCGATGCAGTACCGGTCGTCCTCCACCATCTTAAGGATCCCGTCCATTTGTCCCCTGGCAGTCTTTAACAGTCTGGTGATCTTCTGCTTATCTGCTTTCATAGGCACTTCCTTTCTTTTTTGCTGTTATATAAATATAAAAATACCGCCTTTAATACCCCACCGGGGTATGGTATAAAGTTAGCATAAAAAAACTGTTTTGTCAACACAAAACAGTTTTTTCCAATTTATAC
>DXBU01000130.1 GCA_019116385.1 Candidatus Blautia faecigallinarum
GATCCGGATGAATATTACTCTTCGCTTCAAATGGGATTGCCGGCGTTGTATTATTCCGGAAGGGAAAACCCGCCGCACCCGGAAATCTGGATCAATTACTTTCTGAAAATGATGAGTCTGTATTCCAAAAAAGTATGCGAGTTATCGAAAGCAACGGAAGAAGAGGAACTGGCAGGCAGCTTTTCGTATTTAAATAAAAAGGAAAAGGAGTTCCTGGTGTTCCTGCTTAAGAAGAGACTCTATGAATTTACACCCATCGATGTAAGCAGAATGATTGGCGTGACGAACAAAACAGTCATCAACAGATGCACAAAACTTGTAAATTGTGGATTTTTAATCCCGGTTATCGTGAAAACAAGAATCCGGTCCTATCGTTTAAGTGATTTTTCAAAGGCGAATGAAAAAAAGATTTTGAGATCATACAGTATAGTATGATAATAAACGGGAATCATCAGGCTTTGATGCTGATAATTCCCGTTTCTGGTTTTTTAAATATAAACAGAATCCGGCTTTATCGGTCTGGTGATTTTTCAAGAGACAATGAAAAAATACCAGCTTTTCTTTCTGCCTCTCTCATGGAATAACGGTATACACAGTAGAGAACTACGGACACCAGAAGGATGATACCGAGGAGCAGGACAAGCGCCTTTGTTTCAGTTGAGGAAATCCTGCCGTCGTTGAAGAAATCCATGGAAAAGGAAAACAAAAATCCAAGACCGCATCCAATCGCTGCCGGATACTGAAAGATCCGGGCCAGTTGTTTTTTCAGAACCTGCCGTTGATATCTGTTGTCTGCGCCGAGTTTTTCCAGGCTTTCGAAGAGTTCCCGGTTATCGGAAGCCACGGAGATGCTTCTGACATAAGCCATAACGCTGATCGCTGCCAGTGAAATAAGACAGATGTACAGACTGAGCATGACATAAACGCTGATAAGCTGCATTCTGTCCTGTACCGTGATAATATTAAAGGACGGTGCATATTTCCAGTCGCCAAGGAGCATGTTGTTGTCCATCGTCATATCGACAGAACCTTCGTAACCATAGGGCTGGCCGGCATCGTCGGCAAGTTTCTGCTCCCAGATATCCCAGAGTCCCATATGACTGGAAAGTTCTGTGGCGTGTCCCACATACTGAGACAGAAGATCCATGGCAAAGTCATAAGAGTTCTCTACATCTGAAACATTAAAGAAAATCATATGCTCCATGTATGCGGGGCTGACGCCAGAGATAATATTCTGATAATCCTGGTCGTCAAGTACGAAGGCAAAAGGTTCGCTCATAGATGCCAGGGAGTCACATGTAAGCTGTCCTCCGAATGTAAGCTTCCAGGATTTTTCCGTATCAGGATTCATGACTTCCTGCAGACCGTCTATATATTCGAAAGCTTCCCGGTAATCCGTTGTCGTTACAGTCTGATATGTTCCGGGTTCCACGGATACATCGTGCCCGGAGAGTGTGCGGTAATCTTTTTCAGACACAAAGAGAGCCGCTTTTTCCTGTTCTTTGTAAAGCTCCAGATACCTGGTTCCGTCTTCATTGAAATCTCTGGCGTTTCGGGAGATGACCAGATTGACGGCGTCATTTTCGGAATAATCCTGTATCTGCATCTGATATTTCTGCGCGGTTTCTTCGATTTCCGTTTTGCCAATCTGATCTTCCAGTGCAGGATAATGCATGGAAAAAGTACGGCCGCTGTCTGTATTCAGAATATCCGGAGCAAGAGAGTACTGCATTCCGTAAAAAGCCGCAAAGCAGCAGGCAAATAAAAGGAGTACGGATACGCACATATTTCTTGTGGCGGATCTGGCGGTAAAACGCATCAGGCTGATAGAAACAAGATTCCTGTAATATTTATTCTTGTTCCGTTTTGCCCTGCTCTGCGCCACAATAGAAAGAAGGATCAGATAAATCCCCGCCACAGAGAGCAGATATACGAGATTGAAAATTCCTGGAAGGTTGATATTCAGTACTTTTGCGCTAAACTGAGGCAGACCGCTTCCCAGGAGGATCCCAGCTACAGTTAAGACGACGCCTGCCCCAAAAGTCCAGCCGGGAATTTCGCGTACCATTTCGGTTTTCTGCTGCATATGAAGGACTTCCATAATATCTGTGCGGCGGACGAAACGGAAACCGGCGACGCCCAGAGCCAGGGCAAGAATAACGCTGAACAGGATCCCGGGAAGGAATCCCACAGGACCGAACCGGTAAGTCATCTGTTCATTGGAAATAATAAATATCTCAAAAACTTTCCAGATCACCCAGGAAAGAGGAACGGAAAGAACCAGCCCTACCAGGCAGGAAAGCGCCGTCACCATGGAAAGTTCCCCAAACAGCAGTTTTTTCAGCTCTTTTTTCTGTATGCCAAGAGCCATAAGCACGCCGTATTCTCTCGCTTTGCTCCGGAAGAACAGGCCGGAGGCATAGATGGTAAAGATAAAACAGCCTACGGAAGTCGCCGCCATTAAGAGGCTGGCCATTTTTCTGGTATCTCCTCCTTCCTGCAGGAAATCCTGAACTGTGGGTCCGAAATACATTAATGTGAAAGAAGTCAGCAGAAGGACGGAAAGGCAGATACAGAAGCCCAGAAGAAGATACTGCCCTTTGCTGTTTTTTCTCAGTTTTTTATAAATACTGTTCAGTTTCATCACCGTCACCTCCCAGTGTTCTCAGAATATCCAGAAGCTCGTCCATAAATTCCCGTCTTGTACCGGTTCTCTTAACTTCCCGGTTGACCTGTCCGTCTTTCAGCACGATCACACGGTCACAGAAAGATGCGGCGTAGCTGTCGTGGGTTACCATAAATATGGTAGCGCCTATCTGCTTTTTGGCCTGAAGAAAAGCGTCGATTACGGCTTTCGTAGATCTGCTGTCCAGGTTTCCGGTAGGTTCGTCCGCCAGGATTATATAGGGATTATTCATCAGAGCCCTGGCTACTGCCGTCCGCTGTTTTTCTCCTCCGGAGATTTCAGCAGGATACTTATCCATAATTTTGCTGATTCCGAACATCTGGCAGAACTTCTCGGACTTCGTCTCCATCTGGGCGATAGGTCTTCTGGCGATGATCTGCGGCAGACATATATTTTCACGGACAGTCAGCCCGTCCAGGAGCATAAAATCCTGAAAAACGAAGCCAAGTCTCTGATTGCGGAGTTTTGCCAGTTTTTCTCCTTTAATGCTGGAAATATCCTGATCGCCCAGACGGATTGTACCGCTGTCGTGAGGGATAAAGCAGGAAATACAGTTTAAGAGAGTTGTTTTTCCGCTGCCGGACGGCCCCATTACCGCCACAAACTCCCCTTTTTTTACCTGAAGGGATACATTTTTTAATACGGGATATGTATTGACGCCGTTTGTATAGCTTTTACATAGATTTTTTACTTCCAGCATAGTTTGCCTCCTTATGTTTTCGGGATTTGATCTGATAAGATCCGGCGCGGAAGCATAGAGTATGAAAGCATTCCGACCGTCTTTTGTTGATCTTGTGTTTATTATAAAAAACTAACGGGAAAAGCAGCAGAGGCCGTAATGTCATTTTTGACACAGATTTTGTAATGTTTGGATGAGTGGGAAAAACGGGAAAATTCTGTTGTAAATCAGGAATAGCTCTTCTATAATAAAATCAGATTTCAGACAGGCCATTGCCAAAGGCCAAGACAGGCAGGGATGGATAAAAACATCCGTATGACATCGGGGGGAGAAGACATACATGAGAATTGCAGTTTGCGATGATGAGAAAAATCTCAGGCGGGACCTGCGTCGTCTGGTGGAAATACATATGGAATTAAAAGGGGTTCCATGTGAAATTGTGGAATATGAGTCAGGAGAGCGGCTCCTGGCAGACAGAGAATCCGGTAAAATAGATATTCTTTTTCTGGATATT
>DXBU01000131.1 GCA_019116385.1 Candidatus Blautia faecigallinarum
CCCAAGACGGTCCAGTACCTTGCCGGACATGAGAACAGCAAGACAACTATGGACATCTATGCAAGAGTAAAGTATAATAAACCAGAACAGCTATTCGATGTAGTAAATTCTGCATTTCATCAAGCTGTCCCGTCGTAAAAGTGGCCTGTTTTTTGGTTAAGGAATAGGACAACCGAGGGGCCGAGGCTCAAAAAAGCCCGGAATATCAAGGAAAATCATCGCTCAGACGATTGAAATACGGCCTCAAGGCAGCCCGTCGCGCTCCGCAGTTCAGCAAGAGATAATCGGATACAACAATATACGATCCAAACGCCGCAAGGCACTGCATGGCCTCCCAGGACATTTGTTCTGGGAGGTTTTTGTATTGTTTAAAAGGTGGAAAAAAGTTGGAAATAACACTTGGAACAGAATGTATGTTCTGATAAAATAAAGCCAGGAACTGCCAGAGAACGGTAGGCGGTTAGTCCTTCGACAGAGGTTGCTGAGTGCCAGTGGCACTCGTTTAGCAACGACCGAAGCGGGAGCGTAGACCTGAACCCTCTGATTACATAGAAATCTCTGCAAAGAGAAATCTTGGAAAGGAGGGCGAACTTATGAGCTACTTCGAAATGCTCTCCATCGTTTTGATTATACTTGGAATTGAACTTAAAATAGATGAAGTAAAAAACTGGCAGAAGAATATCATGTACACAAAGGTGATATTTACTATTTGCATATTAGCTTGCAACGATCAAGCATTTGCAGTACAATAGTTAAATGCTAAACTGTATAGTAATAAACTTTGAAAAGGTAGTGATATTTTGTGAATTATTGTACAAGCGACGATTTGATCCACTCCCTATTTCTTCTTAAAAGCTTGTTGAACTCTGAATTTGGTAAAAAAAGAGATTCCGAAGATTTGACTATGCCAGAATATGCGTTGATGCGGCAGCTTGCTTTGGACAATAACACCACAGACCTTACATCAGTTCGGGAATATCTGGCAGTTACGAAAGCATCTGTGTCGCAGATGCTTGCTTCCCTTGAAAAGCGAGGACTCTTAGTACGGCAAATTGATCCTGCTAACCGACGGAATCTAATTGTGACGCTCACACCGGAAGGAATCGAACGGCTCCGGCAAAAAGAATTCCAAGTAGAACGACGGCTGCAGGAATTACTGGCTGAGCTTGACAGGACGGATGCACTGCAATTCATCACGCTGATCAACAAGATGAATACCATTTTATCTGCGAAAAAGGAGGAACATTAAATGACGATCCAAGAAGCTGTAAAAGAGCGCCACATGGTGCGTAAATATCAGGAGAAGCCCATTCCGATGGGAATCGCGGCTCAATTACAGGAGCGGTTGACGGAGGATAATCAGGCCAGCGGCCTATGTCTAACCTTGGTAACCGGCAGCAACGATGGGTTGGGAGCGATGGCAAAGCTCATCAGTAAGAATGTGAACAACTATATCATTCTTGCCGGGCCGGATACCCCGGCTTTGGATAAGGCACTGGGGTATTGGGGCGCAGACGCCATGCTCTTTGCGCAGACACTGGGGCTGAACAGCTGGTGGGTCGGCGGTATGTTCAATGCCAAAGGCGCAGCAAAGCATCTCACTGGCACAGGCCTGCGGGTCAACGGCGTCATCGCCGTGGGTTACGGAGCTACACAAGGCGTCCCCCATAAATCCAAAACGACGGCAGACATCAGTTCGTATGACGGTACTGCCCCTCAATGGTTTCAGGACGGCGTGTCGGCGCTGCTGCTGGCTCCCACGGCACTGAACAAGCAGGCATACTGTGTCCGTGGCAAGGATAATAAAGTAATTCTCACCTGCGACAGCGGCCACTTTGCAGGAATCGACTTGGGTATTGGGAAATACCATTTTGAAGTGGGTGCGGGAAAAGACAATTTTGAATGGACAGAAGCACTGTAGGGCGGTTGCGATGGGAAAAGAGATTCAAGTATTGCAACACCTATTGAATGAAAGCAGGTTTCACTGGTGATCACGGGCGCAGGTATCTCGGTCTCGGCGGGCATTCCAAGTATGCATGGACTGAATCTTGCGGAAACGATGCAATTTATTGTTGTTACCCGGTCTATTCCCATGTCGGTTTGCTTCAGGAAGCTGTAGCAAAAGCGCGAAGCTGGACAAGCAGGGCGGAACTTGTTATTTTTGTGGGGGTGCAGGGGATGTATGGGAGCGTGTATTGGAACTACATTCGACCCTCGGTAAAAATCGTCCAGATCAACCCCGGAGGGACGCAATTTGATTCTTTTGCCACACTGAACATTCGGGAACAGGCAGATGTAGTATTCGCATAGCTGAAATAGCCCGTTAGTAATTATTGCAAGCTCACAAATCATGTCAAACCGATGAATTTCTTTCTATTCTGCGGTTAAGTCTTATCCCTTTATGGAAAACTGGAGATGGCTGAAAGAATTGAGTAAGTTCCGAGTGCACATCGACGCCTGGGAATAAGAGAGGTGTCCTTTCCGTTCTTTTAAAGCCTGTTTTTTATCTGATGGGGCTGACGTAGCTTGCCCCAATCTGAACAAATGAATATGATTTTATTGCGAAAGCGTTCAGCGTTCCTGTTGGGCGCTTTTTGCATTTCAGGGATCAGAAAAAGCTGTCACTTTTTTTATGAAGTGGGTGCCCGGCAATTTTTGACTTTACTTTGGCGCTAATTTCGTTGATGAGATTAGCATGAAAGTAAAGTCTAAATCCATCAGGGACACAAAGAAAACCAGGGGGACGGAGTGTACAATTTCTCCGGCCCCCCCTGATTGGGTTTAGCTTTCTGGTGTGGATTTTTGTGCGGTCACATACTTTTGATGCTGACTCCGCGGCTTATCCGGGATGGTCATTTGCAGCTGTCCGTTGTCCAGCAGCGGCCGCAAGTATCTCTTTGTGAAGCCTTTTGTGTTTTTATATCCACAATGCTCCGCAATTTCAGCTTTCGAGTGCGGTACTGAGCAAAAGGTTAAAATCTGTTCTGTGAGTGTCACTTGGGTCTCCACTTGGGTCCTCACTTGGGTCTCCACTTGGGTTCCGTTCAGCGGCCCAACCTTTTCTACCGCAATCGGGGCAAGCGGAATCACGGTGCGGAACACATCGCCCTCGATAAACTCCGGGGTCCCGCCGGAATAGAGCTTCGTGTATTTGTTAGTATTCCGCATCCCGAACCCCAGCTCATCCGCCAACCCGATCTCCCGGAACACTTTAGAGATGGGTGGGTTCCATCGGCTGTTTTCCTGTCCCGGATACAGCACGGCGCCAGGCTGGTAAGCGCTGGAAAAAGAAATTCCTTTGCAAACAGCCGCCAGGTTTGTTACAATGATAAAAATGTAACTTTTGTACGATATAGGACGGAAAAATCCACTGAGAAAGGAGCGGATACGTGAATAACAGACAGACAGCAAGAAAACACAGGGTAAAAAACGAGATCAGACAATTTAAGACAGATCTGAACAAGACGCTGAAAGAAAAATTCGTAGAAGCCGTAAATGCGGTGCTTCCCATCATTCTTCTGGTCCTGCTCCTATGCTTTTCCATTGCAGCGGTTTCTCCGGCTGTCCTGCTGGAATACCTGTTCGGGGCTGTCCTGCTGGTGCTGGGAATGATGTTCTTTTCCCTTGGAGCGGAGATGTCTATGACGCCCATGGGAGAAAAAGTGGGAAGCAGCATGACCAGGTCAAAAAAACTCTGGGTGATGTGTGTACTGGGCTTTGTACTTGGATTTATCATCACCATATCGGAACCGGATCTGCAGGTGCTGGCGGAACAGGTGCCTTCTGTGCCCAATATGGTGCTGATCCTCGCGGTGGCAGCAGGAGTGGGGATATTTCTGGTGCTCTCTCTCCTGCGCATTTTATTTGGCATCCCTCTGCCGCCCATGCTGGTGGTATTTTATGGGATCGTATTCATCATGGCCGCTTTTACGCCGAAATCCTTCCTGGCTGTGGCCTTTGATTCAGGAGGCGTGACTACCGGGCCGATGACCGTGCCCTTTATTATGGCGCTCGGTATTGGTATTTCCTTTATCCGAAGCGACAGACACGCGGCGGACGACAGCTTCGGACTGGTGGCGCTGTGTTCCATCGGTCCCATACTGGCGGTCCTTCTGCTGGGGATCCTATACAGATCCGACGGCGGGTACTATGCCTCTAATACCCTGGTGGAGGCGGAAGACTCCGTGGAGCTTGCAAGGCTGTTCCTTTATGAGTTCCCCGGATTTTTCCGGGAGATCGCCGTTTCCCTTCTGCCGATCATCCTGTTTTTTGCGGTATTTCAGATCTTTTCCCTGAAGCTGGAAAAGCGGGGGCTGATCCGGATCATAGTGGGGATCCTTTATACTTATGTGGGACTGGTGCTGTTTCTTACAGGGGTAAACGTGGGCTTTATGCCTGCGGGAAATTATCTGGGACAGGTGATCGCGTCTCTCCCTTACCGATGGATCATCATTCCCATCGGCATGATCATCGGCTACTTTATCGTAATGGCGGAACCGGCGGTCTATGTACTGACCAGACAGGTGGAAGAGCTTACAGACGGAATGATCTCAGGAAATTCCATTAAAACGGCACTTTCCGTCAGTGTGGCGGTCTCGGTAGGGCTGGCCATGTTCCGGGTGCTTACCGGGATATCTATTTTCTGCTTTGTGATCCCGGGATATGGGATCGCCATCCTTCTGTCCTTCTTTGTGCCGAAAATATTTACGGCGATCGCCTTCGACTCCGGAGGCGTGGCTTCCGGCCCTATGACCACCACGTTTCTCCTGCCCTTTGCCATCGGAGCGTGTACTGCGGTGGGCGGAGAGATTGTTTCAGATGCCTTCGGAGTGGTGGCGATGGTGGCGATGACCCCACTGATCACCATACAGGTGCTGGGTCTGCTCTTTAAGCTGCGTGAAAAGAGCGCTTCCGGAGAGAAGGAAACCCAGGCGGCGCCCGGGCTTGAAATGTACGACAACGATTCGATCATCGATCTGTAGGAGGTGGGCTTATGAGCAATGTATATATGATGGCGGCAGTCGCAGACAGAAAGCGCGCTCCGGATTTTCTGGAATTGTATAAAGCGCACCAGGTGGAGGTCAGCTTTGTCCTTCTGGGACACGGAACGGCCGGCAGTGATATCCTGGACTGCTTTGGCCTGGAGAGCGCCGAAAAAACGCTGATGCTGAGCATCGTGACAGAGGAAGTGTGGAAAACGCTGAAAAAAGCCATGGAAAAGGAGCTTAAGATCGATGTGCCCGGGACCGGGATCGCATTTATCGTGCCCCTTTGCAGCATCGGAGGAAAAAGAGAACTGCTGTTTTTGACGGAAAACCAGAATTTTGTGAAAGGAGAGGAGACGGTTTTGAAAGGAACAACTCATGAAGTGCTGCTCGTGATCGCAAACCAGGGATACAGCGATATGGTAATGGATGCGGCGAGAGAAGCCGGGGCGGCGGGAGGCACCTCCCTCCATGCAAAAGGCGTGGGTATGAAGCGGGCGGAAAAATTTCTGGGAGTATCCCTTGTCTCGGATAAAGAGATCATTATGATCGTGACGAAAACCAGGGAGAAGAATGCCATTATGAAAGCGGTCATGGAGAAGGCCGGGCTGGAAAGCAAGGCCCAGTCCATCGTTTTTTCCCTTCCTGTGACCAGTACGGCGGGCCTGCGGCTCATCGAAGACAGTGAAGGGGAGGAGTGAGCGCCCTTTGTAAAATATCTGGCGGACAGACCGGCAGTATGGTAAAATAAGAAAAGAAATTCCCGAGACAGCAGGAAAGGAAGGCGGGTACATAAGATGAACCCTGAACAGAACACGCGAAGGATCGGAAAAGATCAGGCAAAAGAAATCCTTACAGCGATTTTTAAAAATAAAGAGTTTACCATCTGTGAATATGCCGAAGATACAGATACCTTCATCCTTTATGACGAGGAGATGGATGTAAGGCGGGAAATCCCGGATTATCTGGACTATCTGCAGAGTGGATCGGCGGTGCTTCCGGAAGACAGGGGGAGGCTTCGCGACCTTTACCTGGGAAAGGAAGAAGGGCCTGTGGAGATCCAGGTAAAGAAAGACACCCAGACAGCCCGTCTGCTGATCCAGTCCCTTTCCCTTGACGGGGAAGACGGCAATAAAAGGCAGATCTTTATGTGCAAGGATATCACGAAGGAAAAGAACCGGGAACAGTTTTTAAAGGAACAGGCTGCCAGGGATTCCCTGACCATGCTTTACAACGATTCCTATGGAAAAAAACTGGTCAACGATTATCTTCAGAATAAAGACCCCTATTCTACCTGCGGGATCATGGTGCTGGACATTGATTATTTTAAATATGTCAACGATACCTTCGGCCATCTGTTCGGAGATCTGGTGCTGACAGAACTGGCCCGGCTCCTGCGGGAGATCTTTGCGAAAAAAGATGTGCTCATGCGTTTCGGCGGAGATGAGTTCGTAGTATTTTTAAAGGACATCAGTCATTCCGGCCTGCTGAAAAAAGGGATGCAGCTCATCCGGGAAGTGCGCGGGCTGAAGTTTAAAGATAAGGACTATTCTATGACCTGCAGCGTGGGGATCTGTTATCTCCCGGAGAACGAGTCGGGGTATACCTATGACCAGCTTTTCCGGAATGCGGACTGGGCTCTCTATCAGGCGAAAGAAAACGGGAAAGACCAGTATGTGTTCTGCGACAATCTGAGACGTTTTGAACTGATGGAGGATACTATGCCCGACCAGGGCGGTTCCATCGACGCCAGATACCTGCGGAACGATCTGATCTCTACCGCCTTTGAGATATTTGAAAAAACAAACAGCTTTCCTGCGGCGATGGAGCAGATGCTGGAGATCATCGGCTACCGCTTCCGCCTGGACCGGATCACGGTCATCCGGACAGATATTCAGGAGAAAAATACAGGACGCCAGTATCAGTGGACTTCGGAATATGCTCCGGAGGTGTTAAAAGAAAACGCAGGATTCACTAAGGAAGATTTCCTGACCCTTTTCCGCAGTTATGACGAATACCGGACCACGGTGCTGCAGCATGACGACATGGCCATGTATTCGCCTCAGGGCGCCGCGCTTTTAATGCAGGGACAGGCGAAGACGGTCCTGTACGCGGCCATGTACTGTGAAGGAAAATATACCGGGGCAATCTCCTATGTGGACTGCCGGGAAAAACGGTACTGGACACGACAGAACCGAAAAGAGCTGGGAGAAGTGACCAAGATCATTTCCGCCCATCTGTCCAGATCCCAGGCGGTCAACAGAAGAGGAAGCGAACAACTGCGCCAGGCGGAATACGACAGCCTGACAGGCTTGATGTCCTTTTCCAGGTTCCGGGAGGAACTGGAACGGCTGATCGTGGGAAACTACGTGGTTTCGGAATTTCTTCTGTATATTGATTTTTCAGGATTTAAGTATTTTAATCAGAAATACGGGTACAGCCGGGGCGACCAGCTTCTGAAAGAATTCTGCAATTATTTTATGGAAAAACTGGGAAATGAAGAAGGCGTTTATTTTACAAGAGTCGTCTCTGATCAGTTCCTGATGCTTCTGCCCCACAGAAGGCAGACGGATATCGTGGAAGAGCTGACCCGGGTGTGCGGAGAGTTTCCTGAATATATATCCGGCAGGATCAAGGGCTACAGGCCCTGGATCAGGATCGGGGTCTACCAGATCCAACAGGACTGCATCAGCTCTTCCTTCGCTGTGGACGCCGCGAATTATGCAAGGCTCCAGATCCCTGGAAATCTGGAAAAGGCCTCCGTGCCTGTGCGCCTTTATGATGAAGAACTTGAAAGAAAGCGGGGACTGGAAAACGAGATCGTCAACGAGATCGGAGAAGCCATCAAAGAGCAGCGTTTCCTGGTTTATCTCCAGCCCAAGATCTCCCTTAAAGACGGAAGAGTGATCGGCGCCGAGGCTCTGGTGAGATGGAAGACCAGGGACGGACGGATCCTTGTGCCCAGCCAGTTTATTCCTACCTGTGAATCTACCGGGCAGATCCGGGAACTGGACTTCTATGTGTTTGAGAAGGTGGCAGAATTTCTGGCCAAAAATCAAAGGCTGGGAAGGAAACAGGTTCCGATCTCGGTAAATACCTCCATCCTGCATGCATCGGATGAACATACGGTCCAGCGGTATTTTTCCATTTTGGAGAAACATCATGTGGATCCCAGGTATGTGGAGATAGAGCTTACAGAGACCTCCACGGTAAAAGAATACGAAGAGGCGAAGCGCCTCTTCCGGGAGTTCCACGGCATGGGCATCCGCACGGCTATCGATGATTTTGGAGCGGGGTATTCGGTGCTGAATTCCATTATCGATATCCCGGCAGATACCATAAAGCTTGACCGCATTTTTATGAAAAACTGTAAAAGCAGTTCCAAAGGGAACTACTTCCTGAAACGGGTCATTGAACTGATCCGGGGACTTGGCTATCATGTGATCTGCGAAGGGGTGGAATCGGAAGACCAGGTGCAGATCCTGCGTGATGCAGGATGCGAGGAGGCTCAGGGATTCCTGTTCGCACAGCCCCTTGCCATGGAAGAATACGAAGCTTTTGTATACCAGGAGAACAAATAGAAGAAATTTTACAAAAATCTTACCTGCCTTTGACCTTAAAGCGCTTTGAGAAATCCCGGATAAGATTTATAATAAAAAAATGCGCGGAGAATGAAAAACAGACAGGAGATTTTGAAGAATATGGAGAAAAAAGCAGCGATCACTTATAAAGAGATCCGGGAAAATGAAGAAATTAACGCTTTGATCGAAAAGGGCAATAAAGTCCTGGATGTGCTGGGCTACACGGAACATTCGGGAAAACATGCGGCAAAGGTAGCAAAAGAGGCGGCAAGTATCCTTAAAAATATCGGATGCGATAAACATACCATCGAGCTGGCCAAGATCGCAGGCTATATGCACGATATCGGAAACTGTATCAACCGCCATGACCATGCTCACAGCGGCGCGATCCTGTCCTACCAGATCCTCAAGGAACTGGGAATGCCCATCCGGGATGCGGCAGTGGTCGCAGCAGCGGTGGGAAATCACGATGAGAAGACCGGGACTGCCGAGGACGCGGTTTCTGCCGCGCTGATCCTGGCAGACAAGACGGACGTGCGCCGGAACCGGGTGCGGAATAAAGTAAAAGCAAGTTTTGACAAGCATGACCGGGTAAATTACGCGGTCCTGTCCTCCAGCCTGGAGATCAATGTGGAGAAAAAAACCATCCAGATGACCATGGAGCTGGATGATACCATGTGTACGGTCATAGACTACTTTGAGATCTTTCTTGAGCGGATGCTTATGTGCAGGAGGGCGGCAGAGGTGCTGGGCTACAAGTTCAAGCTGCTGGCAAACGGGAGCAAGCTCTGTTAGAGAACGACAGAAAAACCGCTGGAAAACCCGCCGAACCGGGCTTTCTTCATTGACAAACCCGGCGATCCATGTTAAAATCGTAAAGATTTCAGGCTTTGAACATACGTGAGTACAGGAGAGACAGTGAAGCAGAGACGGAGTGTCGTCGGCTGGAAGCATTCCGCGCGAGCCTTCTGGAAGTTTCAGTATGGGAGCCTTCCGGCGAAAAGCAGCAGACAGAGACCGGTCCGCCCGCGTTAAGCCGGATGCCCGTGTAGCATGAAGATTACACAAAAATGAGTGCAGAGTTCACTAGGAAGATACTCTGAAATAGGGTGGTACCGCGATTGACATCGTCCCTTGTTGAAACAGCAAGTGCGGCGGTGCTTTTTTTGTATAAAAAACAGGCGGCGGCCTGTTTGTACAGTAAAGTCTCGTCAGATACTTGTTTTGCGCAGAAAGGAGAAACGCAATGAAAGATAAGATCACAGGTATTTTATCAGAAGTAAAAGAAAAAATTTCCGCGGCGGCCAGCGAAGGCGAACTGCAAAATGTGAAAAGCGCGTATATCGGAAAGCAGGGCTCTTTAAGTCTTTTAATGAAAGAGCTTCCTTCCCTTGATCCGGCCCTTCGTCCGGAAATCGGAAAACTGCTGAACCAGGCCAAAAATCAGGTAAAAGATCTGATCGATGAAAAGAGGATGGAATTAAAACTGAAGGCTTCGGAGGTATCTCCGGACTTTGACTGTTCCGTTCCCGGGATCCTGCCTCCAGGAGGAGGGCTCCACCCCATCACTCAGATGTGCTACGATCTGAACGATACCTTCCGTTCCATGGGATTTGAAATCTTCCAGGAGGACGACATCACAAGCGAAATGTATGCCTTTGATAAATTGAACTTCCCTCCCAACCATCCTGCAAGAGAAAGCATGGATACCTACTGGCTGGAGGGACACGACAGCGGCAGCACCAATGAAAAGCTGTGTCTCCGCCCCCATCTCACAGGAGGAAGCGTCCGCTATATGCAGACCCATAAGCCTCCTTACCGTTTCGTATATCCGGGCCGTGTATACCGCAACGAGACCACGGACGCCCATCATGAGAGAGCCTTTTTCCAGTATGAGGCGCTGATCGTGGACAAGGATATCACCTTTACTTCAGGAAAAGTAATGATCAAAAGTATCCTGAGCAAGGTATTCGGCAGGGATGTGGCGGTAAGGATGCGTTCCGGCTTCTTCCCATTTGTGGAACCTGGCTTTGAGATCGACATGGAGTGCCAGGTATGCGGCGGAAAAGGCTGCAGCGTCTGCAAGCATGTAGGCTGGATCGAGGTTATGCCGGGAGGTTCTCCCCATCCAAACGTACTGCGTGCGGCCGGCCTTGACCCGGATGAATATACCGGATTCTATGTAAACATTGGTCTGGACAGACTGGTCATGATGCGGTACGGCGTAGATGACGTGAGACTGTTCCACAGCGCGGATTTAAGATTCCTGAAGCAGTTCAGATAAGGAGAGATAAAAATGAAATTATCATTATCATGGATCAGGGATTATGTAAATCTCCCTGAAGATACAGATTTGAAAAAACTGGCCTACGACCTGACGATGTCCACGGTAGAGGTAGAGGATGTAGAATACCTGGCCCGCCGTTTTGACAACATGGTGGTGGGTGTGATCGAAAAAATAGAAGCCCATCCCAATGCGGACAAGCTCCGTGTGTGCAAGGTGGATATCGGCGGCGGTGAAGTAAAGGACATCGTCTGCGGCGGGATCAACCTGACAGAAGGAATGCGCGTGGCTGTCTCCTGTCCGGGAGCAGTGGTACGCTGGCACGGCGAAGGCGAACCTGTGGTGATCAAAAATTCAAAGCTCCGGGGCGTAGAGTCCTTCGGCATGATCTGCGCTTCCGAAGAGATCGGGCTGGGAGATCTGTTCCCGGCGTCCCAGGAGGCAGAGATCCTGGATCTGTCCGCGTTCCCGGTTCCGGCCGGAACCCCTCTGGCAGACGCGCTGGATATGAATGATGTTCTCCTTGAGATCGACAATAAATCCATGACAAACCGCCCGGATCTTTGGGGACATTACGGGATCGCCCGTGAGATCGCCGCTTTGTACGATCTGCCTCTGGCAGAGATCAGGCCCTATGAAGCAGACGTACAGTCTGATTTTAAGGTGGAGATCGCAGATCCGGACAGATGCACCAGATACATCGGCGTGGAAATGAACGGAGTAGAAGTAAAGCCTTCTCCCTACAAGATGCAGAACCGGATCTGGAAGGCCGGTATGCGCCCCATCAACGCACTGGTGGACATCACAAACTATGTGATGCTTGCAACCGGCAATCCTACCCATGCCTTTGACGCGGACAATATCACAGACCACATCGTGGTAAGACATGCGGCGGAGGGTGAGACTCTTACGCTGTTAAACGAAAAAGAATTAAAACTTTGCACAGACGACCTGGTGATCACAGATTCCGAAGGCCCGGTGGCTCTGGCTGGAGTGATGGGGGGAGCGAAGGACTCTATCCTTCCGGACACGAAACGGGTGATCCTGGAGGTGGCGAACTTTGAAGCTACCGGCATCCGCAGGACGGCCCTCCGCTATGACACCCGTACAGAAGCGTCCTCCCGATACGAAAAAAGCATCGATCCGGAGCGCTGCGACCAGGCTCTGGCCCTGTCCTTACAGTATTTTAAGGAACTTTATCCGGAACTTAAGGTTACCGGATACTGCGATCAGTATGTAAAGAAGCTGAAAAAAGCAGAGATCGATGTGAACCTGAACTGGCTGGCAAAACGCATCGGAAAAAATCTGTCCAATGACGTGATCCGGGGCAAACTGGAGCTTCTTGGCTTCCAGGTGCAGATCGACGGGGACAACATGCATGTGACCGCGCCTACCTGGCGTTCTACCGGCGATATTTCCATCAAGGACGATGTGATGGAAGAAGTTGCCAGAATGTATGGCTACGACAATTTTGAGGCAACAGAATTCACCACCACCTTTGAGGGGGCCATCAACCAGAAGGATCAGGATCTGATCCGGAATATTAAAGAATATCTGGCCATCCGCTGCGGAATGCAGGAGATCTATACCTATCCCTGGATGAACGACACCTATGTGAACGCCATCCTGAAAAGTACCGATGGGGTATTGAAGCTTTCCACCCCGCCGGCTCCGGAACTTTCTTACATCCGGTCCTCCCTGCTTCCCAATATCTGCGAGGCAGTGATGAAAAACGAACGTTATTTCAACGACTTTTCTATTTTCGAGGAGGCACAGGTATTTTTCGACAGAAATTACAGTTCTCCCTATGATGCGACGGAATCCCTGCCGGAACAGCGCAGACACATCGGCGGCGCTTTCGCAAGCAGTGAAAAGAGCATCAACCTTTTGTTCAGAGAGGCGAAAGGTGTTCTGGAATATATGTCCCGCTATACCCATATGGAAGGCTTTACTTTCCGGAAAGAGGAAAAACCCCTTTGGGCGGACAATGTTGTGTGGCTGAACATTTATCTGGATGAGGAAAAAATCGGCGATATGGGCCTTCTGGCCAAGAAGGAATCCATGGAATGCGGCATTAAGAATCTTTCCGTGATGCTCTTTGAGCTGGATGCTTCCAAACTTCGCCCGCTGGCTTCCAGGACCAATACCTTCACTCATCTTGCCGAGTATCCGGAGACCGATTATGACATCTCCATGCTCTTTGATTCCGGCGCTGTGTGGACGGATATTTATGAAACCATCATGGGCAAGAAGAAAGCCAGCGCACTTTTAAAGGATGCGGCTTTCGTAGACGAATACAGAGGAAAACAGATCCCTCAGGGAAAGAAATCCGTGACGATCCGGCTGACCATCGCTTCTTCAGAGAAGACGCTGACTTCTCAGGAGATCGAAAACGCAGCCGGCCAGGTAATGAAAAAACTGGAAAAGAAAATGGGAGCGGAACTGAGAACACAATAATATTGAAACAGGCAAAAGGAACGCGTCAGGCGTTCCTTTTGTGAAGGGCATTTTCAATGGAAAATACGTCTGAAAGGAAAGAGACTTTATTGACGGAAAAACAGTCAAATCATATTTGCGTGGGCCTGCTGGCCCATGTGGATGCAGGAAAGACCACGCTCTCCGAGGGAATCCTGTATCTTGGAGGAAAATTAAGGAAGCTGGGCCGGGTGGATCACGGAGACGCTTTTTTAGATAACTTTGCCCTGGAACGGGAAAGAGGCATCACCATCTTTTCCAAGCAGGCACAGGTAAGTCTTAAGGACAGGGAAGTAACACTGCTGGACACGCCGGGCCATGTGGACTTTTCCGCAGAAATGGAACGGGCTTTGTGGGTGATGGATTATGCCGTCCTGGTGATCAGCGGGGCAGACGGCGTACAGGGGCATACCATGACGCTCTGGAGACTTCTCAAGCGCTATGATATTCCGGTCTTCCTTTTTATCAATAAGATGGATCAGGAAGGAACGGATCATGACCTTCTCATGGAAGATGTGAAAAAGCATCTGGATGATAACTGCATGGATTTCGATAAAGAGCAGGATCCGGATGCTTTTATGGAAAACCTTGCCATGTGCGAGGAGATGCTTCTGGAAGAATACCTGGAAAAGGGAGAAATAGAGACAGGACAGATCGCCCGCCTGATCAGAGAGCGTAAAGTCTTTCCCTGCTATTTCGGATCTGCTTTAAAGCTTACCGGCGTCCAGGAACTGCTGGAAGGGATCGTGACCTATACGCAGCCGCCGGCGTATCCGGATGAATTCGGCGCAAAAGTCTATAAGATCGCCAGAGACGACCAGGGAAACCGGCTCACCTATCTGAAGCTTACCGGCGGAAGCCTGAAGGTAAAGACTGCGCTTACCAACAAACGGCCGGCTTTTGCAGAAAGCGAAGAGGAGATCTGGGAAGAAAAGGCCGACCAGATCCGTATTTATTCCGGCGCGAAATTTGAAACGGTCACGGAGGCACAGGCCGGAACCGTATGCGTGCTTACGGGCCTTACCAGGACGTATCCGGGAGAAGGGCTGGGGATCGAAGGGGACGCGGAAATGCCGGTGCTGGAGCCGGTGCTCAGCTACCAGATCATCCTGCCGCCGGACTGTGACGTGCACCAGATGCTTTTAAAGCTCCGCCAGTTGGAGGAGGAAGAGCCCCAGCTCCATATTGTCTGGGAGGAGCAGCTAGGGGAGATCCATGCCCAGCTTATGGGGGATGTGCAGATCGAGATCCTGAAACGGCTGATCTGGGACCGCTTCCATGTGGCTGTGGAGTTCGGAGTGGGAAACATCGTCTATAAAGAAACCATAGCAGCGCCGGTGGAAGGCGTAGGCCATTTTGAACCGCTGCGCCATTATGCGGAGGTGCATCTTCTCCTGGAACCGGGGGAGAGAGGCAGCGGCCTGCAGTTTTTTACCGCCTGCAGCGAGGATGTGCTGGACCGGAACTGGCAGCGGCTGATCCTGACCCATCTGGAGGAAAAAGAACACAGAGGCGTCCTTACTGGAGCGCCCATAACAGATATGCAGATCACCCTGCTCTCAGGAAAGGCCCATTTAAAACATACAGAAGGCGGGGATTTCCGCCAGGCTACCTACCGGGCCGTCCGCCAGGGACTAAAAAAAGCAAAGAGCATCCTTCTGGAGCCTTACTATGAATACCGTCTGGAAGTGCCGGGAGAGACCATCGGCAGAGCCATGGCGGATATCCAGAAAATGCGGGGGACCTTTGGTACGCCGGAGGCTGAGGGAGAAATGTCTGTGCTGACCGGAAGCGCACCGGTGTCTTCCATGAGAGACTACCAAAGCCAGGTGGTTTCTTATACCAAAGGAAGAGGGCGGCTGTTCTTAAGCCTTAAGGGCTATGCGCCATGTCCGGATCAGGAGGAGATCGTGAATGCCCTGGGCTACGATTCCGAGAGGGATCTGGAGAATCCTACAGGCTCTGTATTCTGCGCCCACGGCGCGGGATTTGTGGTGCCCTGGTATGAGGTAGAGGACTATATGCATATGGAAAGCCAGTTTGCGGACGCCGGAGAAGAGGAGGATCCCCGCCCTTTTGTATCCGGGAGACCGGCGGCCGGAACGTATGAGGGCGGCTATGAGGCGGATAAAGAGCTCCGGGAGATCTTTGAGAGGACCTTCGGGCCGGTAAAGAGGGAACGGCACCTGTATCAGAAAAAGGTGGTGTCAAGTGCCGAAAGCTCTTCCGGCAGGAGCACTGCCAGGAAGAAAAGCGGGGAAGAGTATCTTCTGGTGGACGGCTATAATATCATTTTCGCCTGGGAGGAGTTAAGCGAGCTTGCCAGGGCCAGCGTCCATGCCGCCAGGGATAAGCTGATGGATATCCTTTCCAACTATCAGGGCTGCAAAAAATGCACCCTGATCCTGGTGTTCGACGCCTATAAGCTGGAGGACCATCCGGAGGAGATCTTCCGATATCACAATATTTACATCGTATATACCAAAACCGCCGAGACTGCGGACCAGTACATAGAAAAGACGGTCCACCGACTGGGAAAGGATCATCCGGTGACCGTAGCCACTTCCGACCGTCTGGAGCAGGTGATCATCCTGGGCCAGGGAGCTTCCCGCATTTCCGCGAAGGGCCTTAAGGAAGAGATCGAAGAAACCCTCCGCCTTACCCGGGAGGAGTGGAAGGAAAAAAGAGAAAGCGGAAAAAATTATCTCTTTGACCAGATGCCCCGGGAAATGTCCGACTATATGGAAGAGGTACGTCTGGGACGGAAAAAAATGGATTGACAAATGCCTGGCATTGAGATACTATGATGATATCAAAATGATATTAAAAATATTCTCTTATGGGAGGACGGGACTATGGAAAATGAAAAGAATATTGTGGAAGAAAAAATTTTGAAACGTACATCCGGCATGTTTATGCTGCTGGTCAGTCTTGTGGTGCTGCTGGCAAGTATCCCTGCAGGCGCTCTTGCCACCGTTTATTATAACTGGGGAGGGCCGGCGGCCGGATTTGTGCTGGCGGTGGGGATCATCCTGTGTATTGTTCTTTTTGTGACCGGCCTGATCATGCTCTGCGGCCTGAAGGTGATCCATCCCAATGAAGCTCTGGTGCTCACTTTATTTGGAAATTATTATGGGACCTTTTATGACGCGGGATTTTACTGGGTAAACCCTTTCTGTACCGCGATCAATCCTACCGCAGGCAAGGGCGCGGTATCCGTACCCAAGAATGGAAGCGGGGACGGCTCCATGAATGTAAACCTGAATACGAACTCCCTGTCTAAGAAAGTTTCTCTGAAAACCATGACCCTGGACAACAAACGGCAGAAGGTAAACGATGCCCTGGGAAATCCTGTGGAGATCGGCACCATTGTCATCTGGAAGGTGAAAAATGCGACCAAGGCGGTCTTAAACGTAGAGAACTTTATGGAATATCTTTCCATCCAGTGCGACGCCATAACCAGAAATGCGGCCCGCAATTATCCCTACGACGCCAATGACGGCGCCGATGAAAAGACGCTCCGGGGCAGCAGCCAGGAGATCGCGGATATCATGCAGGATGAGCTGCAGAGTAAAGTTGTGGATGCCGGTATTGAGATCGAGGATGTGCGCATCACCCATCTTGCCTATGCGCCGGAGATCGCTTCCGCCATGCTCCAGCGCCAGCAGGCAGCGGCGATCATCGACGCCAGACAGAAGATCGTAGAGGGTGCGGTGAGTATGGTGGAGATGGCGCTCCAGCAGCTCAGTGAAAATCAGATCGTGGAGCTGGATGAAGAAAGAAAGGCCGCTATGGTCAGCAACCTTCTGGTAGTGCTCTGCGGAAATAAAGACGCACAGCCTATTGTAAACAGCGGCTCTATTTATTGATGGTACGGATGGATCCTGAAAGAAAAGGAAGGGAGGGAGGCAGATGCCGGATCCTGGGAAAAAAGAAAAAGCGAAGAAACAGATCCCGCTGCGGGTATCTGCCGCCCTCTATAATGAACTGGCCCAGTGGGCGGAGGACGACTTCCGCTCTATAAACGGCCAGATCGAATACCTTCTTACAGAGTGCGTAAAGCACAGGAAAAAATCATTCCGGGAGACCAGGGAAGAGTAAGTGCAGGACACTGCTTCCGAGGCCTCCCTTTTTTTATCTCATGGGACACAGCGTTCCTATGAGATAAAAAAATTTCACAGGAAAACGCATCCCTATGCGATAAAAAAACTTCCGCGTCGGACGAATCATCTACCCGTATCCTGCGGGCAGACCAGGACGGCCCGCACGGGAGAGCCGTCCAGCCCCGCCATCTTTAAGGGCTGGGCTGCGAGAAAATACTTTCCCGGAGGAACCTGAGCGAGAGTCAGTCCTTCCAGTATGACCGTCTCTGCGCCCAAAAGGATCTGGTGGATCTCCTGCTGGGTGCCGTCTTTTCCCACCGTCTGTCCCTCCACGCCCAGAAGCGCAAGATGATGTTCCGCTGTCGCCTGGGCAAAACCGGGTGTTACCAGGATCTCGCCTTTTATCAGGAGCTTTTCTGTCCCGTCAGAAAGCCACTCCCCGGCCTGCTGTCCGGTAAGGGCTCCCCCGGCTTCCACCACCTTACAGTCTCCCATTACCTGGGAAAGAGAGAGGGCGGCGATATCCTTTCCGTCCCTTACAAAATGCCTGGGGGCATCCATGTGGGTCCCTGTATGGCTGCCCATGGAAAGCACCGTCAGATTGCAGGGATCCCCTTTTTCCATGGAATAAAAAGGCTCTTTCTGAGGAACCGGGTCTCCCGGATAAACGGCAGTGGAAAAAAGTTCTCTGGTAATGTCATAAAACTGAAACTTCATGTCAGGCTCCTTTTATTTTTTTCTTCATTATATCATCAAAAGAAACCTGTTCAAGATATATTTGTTTCCTGCTCCGGGCATGTTTTCACCGCCTTTAACGATTGCTTTCAAATGGGAATTATGCTATAATACAATGATACCAAGGTCAAAAGGTCTAAGTCCGCATGAGCCTGGAAACTATCTTTGGGAGGAAAAACAGTATGAAATTAATGAAGACGACAGACAGTGTAGGGCAGGTTCTATGCCATGATGTCACGCAGATCATAAAAGGGGTGACGAAGGATGCGGCTTTCCGGAAAGGCCATGTTATACGGGAAGAGGACATCCCGGTCCTGCTGAGCCTGGGCAAGGATCATATTTATGTATGGGAGAATGACGAATCCATGCTCCACGAAAACGATGCCACAAAAATATTGGAAGAGATCTGCCGCGGAAGAGGGATGAAAGCCTCAGAACCCAAAGAAGGAAAGATAGAACTCACAGCAGAATACGACGGAGTCTTTGTTGTCAATGTGGAAAAACTGAACAGGGTAAACGCCCTGGGAGAGATGATGATCGCCACCCGGCACGGCGGATTTACCGTTCAGAAAGGAGACAGGCTTGCAGGAATGCGGGTCATTCCCTTAGTCATTAAAAAAGAGAAAATGGAGGCGGCCCGGGCTGCTGCCGGAGATACGCCTTTACTGGATGTCCTTCCCTTTAAAAAGAAAACATACGGACTGGTGACAACAGGAAACGAGGTCTTTTACGGGCGGATCCAGGATACCTTTTCTCCGGTCATCCAGGAAAAAATGGAGGAGTTCGGCGCCGTTATGGGAGAGCATGTCATCCTGGACGACGACCATGAGAAAATAACCGGGGCTATCAACAGGATGCTCGCAGAGGGGCTGGATATGGTCATCTGTACCGGCGGGATGAGCGTGGATCCTGATGACAGGACGCCCCTCGCCATAAAAAATACAGGAGCAGAGATCATAAGCTATGGAGCGCCGGTCCTTCCAGGAGCCATGTTCCTTCTGGCGTATACAAAAGACGGCCGTCCGGTCCTGGGGCTTCCCGGGTGCGTCATGTATGCAAAAAGGACGATATTCGATCTTGTGCTGCCCAGTCTTATGGGGGATGTGCCGGTCACGGCCAAACGTCTTGCAGAATACGGACAGGGCGGCTTATGTCTTGGATGCAAAGAATGTACCTTCCCGAATTGTTCCTTTGGAAAGTAAGAGAAGAAATCTGCCAGATGGAGGTAAGCTGGATTGAAAGACACCCTTGGACGTGAAATCGATTATATGAGGATTTCCATCACAGACCGATGCAATCTGCATTGCAGATATTGTATGCCGGAAGTGCAGGAACCTGTTTCCCATGAGGAAATCCTCAGATACGAAGAGATCCTGCGGATATGTAAAGGGGCTGTAGAACTGGGGATCCATAAATTTAAGATCACCGGAGGAGAACCGCTGGTAAGAAAAGGTGCGGTTGATTTTATCGGCCGCCTAAAAATGCTGCCGGGAGTGAAATATGTCACCCTGACTACGAACGGCACGCTGCTGTACAAAGAGATCGGCGGGCTGAAAAAAGCCGGTCTTGACGGAGTCAATATCAGTATAGATGCAGTTTCCCCGCAGGTATATCAGAAGATCACAGGCAGGAATGCCTTCCAGGAAGCGGAAAAAGCCCTGTACGCCTGTGTAAAAAGCGGCCTGCAGACCAGGATCAACACGGTCCTGCTGGACGAAAACGAAACAGAATGGCTAAAGCTGGCGGCATTTGCCGGGCAAATGCCGGTGGACGTAAGATTTATCGAGCTTATGCCCATCGGGTGTGCCGGAAAGGCGTCTGGTCCCAGTGTAGATTATGTTTATGAAATGCTGAAGGAACGTTATGAAGATCTTCATATGGCAGCGGACCGGCATGGGAATGGGCCGGCTGTATATTTTAAAAGCAAAATGCTGGCCGGAAGCATAGGGTTCATCGGAGCCAACAGCCACAGATTCTGCAGCCGCTGCAACCGGATACGTCTGACCAGCACCGGAGAATTAAAACCCTGCCTGAGTTATGAAGAAAGTATCAGCCTGAGAAAAATGATCCGAAACGGAGCAGATGATATTCAGCTTAAAAACGGAATAAAACAGGCGATATTGGCGAAACCGGCTGCCCATTGTTTTTCCGGGGCAGAAGGGATAACGGAGCGCCGGCCGATGAACCAGATTGGAGGATGACATGGGAAAAGTAAAGGCGATTTGTATAAGCGAGGTACGGGGCGTACAGAAACATTGTGTGGACAGTGCCGTATTCAGGGAAGCGTGGGGGATAGAAGGAGACGCCCATGGGGGAAACTGGCACAGACAGGTCAGCCTTCTTTCTCTTGAAAAGATCGAAAGCTTCAGAGAAAAAGGCGCAGAGGTCAGCTTTGGAGATTTTGGTGAAAACCTTGTGGCGGAAGGTTTTGACTTCCGGAAAATGCCGGTGGGGACCCTGCTCAGATGCGGGGACGTACTGCTGGAGCTGACGCAGATAGGCAAAGAGTGCCACAGCCACTGCGCGATCTATAAAGCGGCGGGAGACTGCATCATGCCCCGGGAGGGCGTATTTGCCCGGGTGCTCCATGGCGGGAAAATAAAGACAGGAGATGAGATGTACATAGAAGAAAGAACGCAGAAGAGAAAATACCAGGCTGCGGTCATCACCTTATCGGACAAAGGGAGCAAAGGAGAGCGGGAAGATAAAAGCGGCCCCTTACTAAAGGAACGGCTGGCCCGGGAGGGATATGAAGTTGTGGAATATCTCCTGCTTCCGGACGAGAAAGCTCCCTTAAAGAAAGAACTGATCCGGCTGGCCGATCAGCGGCAGTTGGACCTGATCCTGACAACAGGAGGAACCGGCTTTTCTTCCCGTGACACCACTCCGGAAGCAACGCTGGAGATCGCGGACAGAAACGCGCCGGGCATAGCAGAGGCCATCCGGAGCTATTCCATGAAGATCACTCCTCATGCAATGCTGTCCCGGGGAGCAAGCGTGATCCGGGGAAAAACACTGATCATTAATCTTCCCGGCAGTCCAAAGGCCTGCGGGGAAAGCCTTGACTGCATACTCGGTTCTCTTCCCCACGGACTTGATCTGCTCAGAGGAGAAGCGTCGGAATGTGCCAGAAAATAACACAGGAGGCTTTGCTGTGAAGAACCTTGTAAAAATATTAAAAGAACGCTGTGAAAAAGGGATTCCTTCTATGCTTGTGACCATCATCGCCGGGAGCGGGAGTGCGCCCAGAGGAGCCGGCGCGGTCATGGCAGTGGGAAAAGAAGGACGTCTTGCCGGCACCATAGGCGGCGGCATGCTGGAGTTTCAGGCCACAGAAACGGCCCGGGAATATTTGAAAGGCGGACGGACAGAACGGATCCGGTACATGCTGTCTAAAAGTGAAGCCGCAGACCTGGAGATGATCTGCGGGGGAGATCTGGATGTATTATATACTTATCTTTCCCCGGCTCCCGATGTAAAAGAAGCCCTCGAACAGATGCTGTTCCATTTAAATGCGCATATCCCCGGGTGGCTCATCCTGCCGCTGGAAGGCAGGATCGGTTTCCTTGGGGAAGAGGGAAAAGCTGCCGGACTTGAAGCTGTGCCGGAAATCCCCGGGGAGATGGAAAAACCAGGCATCCTTAAATACGATGGAGAGGATTATTATGTCCAGATGATCAAAAACACCAGCAAAGTATATATATTCGGCGGCGGCCATCTTTCCCAGGAGCTTGTTCCCCTTTTAAGCCATCTGGGCTTTCGCTGTATCGTGACAGACGACAGGGAAGAATACTCCGCCAGGGAATTATTCCCCTCCGCGGAAGAAGTCCATACGCTGTCTTACGACAATCTGGACGGAAAATTTGACGTGCAGCCCCAGGACTATATCATAGCGGTCACAAGAGGACATATGGGGGACTTTAAAGTGGAATGCTTTGCCCTGAAAACCCCTGCTTATTATATAGGAGTGGTGGGGAGCAGGCGCAAGATCGCTGCGGTCAACCAGAAACTGAAAGAAAAAGGGTTTACAGAGGAAGATATCGCCCGCATCACCGCTCCCATAGGCATTCCGATAAAGAGTGAGACCCCTGCCGAGATCGCTGTAAGCATCGCGGCACAACTGATCGAGAAGAGGGCAGATCATACATCCTTATAATACCCTTCCACAAACCGTATAAACTGCTTTACATACCCTTTCAGGATCCGGTTCTTATGATAAACGATATAAAACGTCCTTTTCTGTCCGGATTCCTTCAGAGGGAACAAAAGGATCTGCCGCGTTTTTTCCAGATCCTTCACAGAATAAGAGGAAAGGATGGAAATCCCCAGCCCGTTCACGATAGACTTTTTGATCGCCTCCGGATCATTCATCCGGGCGACCACATTTAATCCCGAAGAGGGCACACCGATCTTTTCCAGAAACAGATCCATCTCTTTCTTCGTCCCGGAGCCATTTTCCCGCAGGATAAACGGCTCCTCTAAAAAATCCCGGAAACTGACCTGTTCCGGATCCATGGCAAGATAACGGCTGTTCACCGGCGTGGCCAAAACCAGAGTATCCTGACAGAATGGCAGAAAGCAGCAGTTTTCATCCGCTGTTTTCTGTCCTGCAAGAGCCAGGTCCACGCTGCCGTCCAGAACCCTCTGGATAGCCCCGGCACTGTCTGACTGCCAGGCATGAAAATATACGTCCGGAAGCTCCCGCCCGAAAGCGCTTAAAAGTTCCGGCAGCAGATAAGCAGAAGGGATCGTAGAGGCTCCCAGCTCAATGATCTTTTTGCTGGCTCCTGTAAATTCTTCGATCACATGCTCCCGCATATGCAGCATCCGTACTGCATAATCATATAGCTGATACCCCCGGTCGGTGATAGAAAGCTTTTTGGTGGTGCGGACGATCAGCCGGGAGTTCAGCTCTGCCTCCAGGGTGTGGATATGTGCGCTGATGGTAGGCTGGGTGAGGTAAAGGCGCCGGGCCGCCTCAGAAAAACTGTTGTAGTCCACCACAGCCACAAACGCCTCCAGTTGTTTAAAATCCATGATCACACCTCTTCTCTGACGCCCTCCTGGCGTCCTGTTTTATTTTTGTGCAAGCGCCACAGCTCTCAGCGCCTCAAGAGCGATATCCAGCTCCTCCCTGGTATTTTCCGGGCCAAAGGAAAAACGGATGGTCCCGGCGGGATAGGTCCCCAGGGTTTTATGGGCGGCAGGGGCGCAGTGGAGCCCTACCCGGGTCATGATCCCGTATTGGCTGTCCAGGGCATAGGCCGCTTCCGCCATATCAATCCGGGCAGTCTGGATGGAGACCACCGCCGCCCGGTCTGTTACCTCTTTTTTTCCGATGATCCGGATCCGGCTTTCTTCCGGATCCATCTCCTTGATCCCCTCAAGAAAATACTGAGTAAGGGAAAGCTCATGGAGACGCATCTCTTCCATAGAATGCTCTTCCAGATAGGAAAGGGCTGCGTGCAGTCCCAGGATCCCGGGAAGATTAGGCGTTCCCGCCTCGAACCGGTCCGGCAGAAAAGCCGGAATGTCTTCTGTATGAGAAATACTTCCGGTCCCTCCGCTGATCAGGGGAGTCAGCTTTTGGGCAAGGGTATCCGAAACAAGAAAACCGCCGGTCCCCTGGGGTCCCCGAAGCCCCTTGTGTCCGGTAAACGCCAGACCGTCAATCTGCATTTCTTCCATATCAATGGGAAAAACTCCGGCTGTCTGGGCTGCATCCAGGATAAAGAAAATGCCGTGCTTTTTGCAAAATCCTCCCAGTTCCTTTGCTGGAAGGAGAGTCCCGCACACATTGGAAGCATGGAGACATACCAGCGCTTTTGTATTGGAGCGGACGAGCCCTTCTGCTTCCTCTAAAAGCAGGCTGCCGTCCTCTGCACAGGGGATCCTGGAAAAAAGAACGCCGGTTTCCTTAAGCTGGGTCAGAGGACGCATGACTGCATTATGCTCCATGGAGGAGACCAGCACATGGTCCCCGGGATGAAGGAGCCCTTTTAAAAGCATGTTCAGGCTCATGGTGACGCTGGAGGTAAAGATCACATTCTGGATCTTTGGAAAATGGAACAGGCGGCATAGCTGCTCCCGGGTCTCGTAGATCTGTTCTTCTATAGAATAGGCGGCGGCATAGCCGCCTCTGTTCACATTTACCCCGGAACGGGAAAGGTAATCGTATACCGCACGGGCTGCCGGGGGAGCTTTGGGAAAAGATGTGCTGGCCTGGTCTAAATATATTTTTTGCATATGGAACACCTCATTTTCGCAGTATATCCTAACTATAACACGATATATTGATTTTTTCTATAAATAATACCGGAAAAATTTTATTATCAATTAGAAGGATCCGGAAGCAGGTGGTATAGTAACAATAGAATAAAAAGAGAGGGGATCGACCAATGAAAAACGAAAAAACGACCATTGCCATTGCCGGCGTTATCATCGGTATCCTGGCGGCAGGGCTGGTGTACTTTGGAAATCCTGTAAATATGGGTTTCTGTATCGCCTGCTTCCTTCGGGATACCTCCGGGGCGCTGGGCCTCCATTCTGCGGCGGCGGTACAGTATATCCGTCCGGAGATCATCGGGCTTGTACTGGGAGCCTGCATATTGTCCCTGATCAACAGGGAATTTAAGCCAAGGGGCGGCTCCGCGCCGGTGACCAGATTTATCCTGGGGATCTTTGTTATGATCGGCTGTCTGATGTTTTTGGGCTGTCCGTTCCGTATGATCTTAAGGCTTGCGGGGGGAGATCTGAATGCGCTTCTGGGGCTTGTGGGCTTTGTTCTGGGTATCCTTACGGGGGTGTTTTTCCTGAAGAGAGGATACACCCTGAAACGTTCTTACAAAATGCAGCATACAGAAGGCGCGCTGTTTCCCATTGTAGAGATCGTACTGCTGGTGCTGCTGACAGCGGCTCCGTCCTTTATCCGCTTCTCAGAGGAAGGGGCAGGGCCGGGAGCACTCCACGCGGCTGTGGGTATCTCTCTGGCAGCCGGACTGATCGTAGGAGCCCTGGCACAGAAAACACGCCTTTGTATGGTGGGCGGTATCCGTGACGTGGTATTATTCGGAGAATGGAAGCTCTTACTGGGCTTTGCCGCGATCCTGGCCAGTGCCTTTGGGGCCAATCTGATCTTAGGCGCTGTGACAGGCACTTCCTATTTTAACCTGGGATTCGCGGGACAGGCGGTGGCCCATACAGACGGACTGTGGAATGCCCTGGGCATGGCCCTGGCCGGCCTTGGCTGTGTGCTTCTGGGCGGATGCCCCCTGCGCCAACTGGTACTGGCAGGAGAAGGGAACACAGACTCGGCTGTTACAGTCTTCGGCCTGATGGTGGGAGCGGCCGTCGCCCATAATTTCGGACTTGCTTCCTCAGCAGAAGGACCGACGGCAAACGGAAAGATCGCAGTAGTGATCGGCATCGCCGCAGCAGCGGTGATCGCTTTTGTCAATTCATCAAGAAAGGGAGAAGGAAAATGAAGACAATAGACGCAAGAGGGCTTTCCTGTCCGGAGCCGGTGATCCTGACAAAAAACGCCCTGGCGGCAAAGGAGGATGCATATGAGGTGATCGTGGACAATCCTGCCGCAAAGGAAAATGTCACTCGTTTTGCCGCACATCAGGGTTATCAGGTGACCGCAGAGGAGCAGGGGGAGGATTATATCCTCCGGATCCAAAGATGAAAGAGTTCATTGCAACCTTTTATTCACATTTCGGCGCCATTCAGTTTAAGCGTCTCTGTGACGGAAAAGGATTAAAGGCCGCGGTAATGCCGGTTCCCAGAAGCCTGAGCTCTTCCTGCGGCACCTGTGTGCGCTTCTGCGCGGAGGACCCGGAGGAATTTCCGGAAAAGACGGAAGAGATGGAACAGATCGTCAGGATAGAAGGAGAAAAATATATCACAGTCTATCACATAGAAGAATAGGCCGCATGGCACCGGATCCATGACCGGGCAGGACAGAGATGTCCTGCCTGTCCTTTTTTTATTACATAATTGTTTCATGGAGAAAAATAAGGTATACTGATATGTAATACCTGTTGTGGAAAATGTTTATCTGATCAGAAATTATTTTCTGGCAGAATGAGAGGTGTGCCATGAAAGAAAAAATACTGATCGCGGACGACGACTACCTGCTCCGGGATCTATTGCGGGATATACTGGAAAAGGAAGAGTATGAAGTGCTGGAAGCAAGAGACGGCATACAGGCCCTTGCATGCTTTCACGAGAAGGAAGAAGAGCTGGCTTTGATCATACTGGATATCATGATGCCGGGGAAAGACGGCATGTCGGTTCTGCGAGAGATCCGTAAAAGTTCCCAGATCCCGGTCATCATGCTGACCGCGTTGAGCGATACCAAAAGTGAGCTGGAAGGATTTTCCCTGGGGGCCTGTGATTATGTTTCCAAGCCTTTCCATGCAAAAGTCCTGCTGGCAAGAGTGCGGGCGGCGCTTTTGTATAAAAATGCTTCCTCTTCCGTGGGAGACTGGAAACAGGCCGGCAAGATTAAAGTAGACCTGGAGGGATGCCGGGTCCTGGTATCCGGAAAGGAGGCCGTCCTCACCAATAAGGAATACCAGCTTCTGCTCTATATGATGGAAAACCGGAATATCGTTCTTACCAGGGATCAGATTTTGGAACGGATCTGGGGATTTGACTATGAAGGAGACATCCGGACCATTGACACCCATATCAAAATGCTTCGGACAGACCTGGGGGAATGCGGCCATTATATCCGTACTGTACGCGGGATCGGATATTCTTTTCAGGCGGAGGATAAGCTATGACAGATTCCCTGCGAAAAAAATATATCCTGTCCGGCCTTACGCTGATCATTTTCTTCTTGCTTTTGATGATCGGCTTTTCCAGGCTTTTGAAGGAGAGCCTGGTAGAACAGTGGAACCGCAGCAGGATGGAACATCTGGCACAAAAAACGATCCAGGAATTAGATAAACAAGACTGGGATATATCCAAAGAGGATATGGATGCCATTGCCTTTGAAGGAAACGCCTACATTACCGTGGTGGATGAAAACATGAAGATCCTTGTGGCGACCAGAAACTGGGAGGCATCCAGGGAATATCTAAGCCCTATGACCTATGAGACCATCCAAAGGGATCAGGAGACACTGGAAAAAACTGGAAGCAGTTTTTCCAGCAATTTTGACGAAAATAATAAAGCTTCCTTTGTACAGATCAATAAAGTTCCCAACAGAGGCTATGTGATCATCCGCAAATCTGTTACCGGCCTGAACAGCAGCATGCGGGTCATGGAGATCTGCTCTGTGATCGCCGCCTGTATTACTTTGCTCTGTGGTATTCCTGTGATCATTTATCTTTCCGGGAGGATGGTCAAGCCCATCCGGGAGATCAATAAGGTAACAGAGAGGATCGCCGGGCTGGATTTTGAAGAGATGGTCCCTGTGACCAGCAGAGATGAGCTGGGCCGTCTGGCAGAATCGGTAAATACCATGTCTGATAAGCTGAAAGATGCTATGGAAGGTTTGCAGAAGGATGTGGAACTGCGCAATGAGCTGGTAAGGAATATGGCCCATGAACTGAAGACGCCGGTTACAGTGGTGATGGGATATGCAGAAAATATGCCTTATATCGCGCAGAAGCACCCGGAAAAGCTGGAAAAATACTGTGCAGTGATAGCCGATGAGTGTGAGCGGATGGATTCTATCATCCAGCAGATGCTTCAGGCTTCCCTTTACGAATATGGAGAAAGCAGCATGAACCGGGAAGTATTTTCCAGCCAAAAACTCTTTCAGGGGATCCGAAGATTTTTAAACAGCGACTATCCGGACTGGGAGGGAAGCTGGGAAGAAAAAGACGAGATCTGCGGGGAGATCTGGGGAGATTATGAAATGCTCCGGAGGGGAATTTATAATTTTGTAAAAAACGCGGTACGTTACGGCAAAAAGAACGGACGGATCTGTATCCGTGCCTGGGAAGAGGAAAATCGGTTCCACTTTTCTGTTTTCAATGAAGGAGAGCCGATACCGGAAGAGGAACAGGAAAAAATCTGGAATGTATTTTACAAGGTCAATACCGCCCGGACCCGGGAACGGGGAAGCTTTGGGATCGGATTGTCCATTGCAAAACAGGCGGCCCGTTCCCACGGCGGAGATGTGGATGTAAAAAATGTCCCCGGGGGCGTGGAATTTGGCCTTTATATTAAAAAAGAAGGTCTCTAAAATATGAATTTATTATTTCACAAAGATTACACGTTGACAAGATATAACAATTAGTGGTTTACTTATACAAGAAAAAATGATCTTCAGGAGGAAAAAAAGTGAGATATTGTGAAAAATGCGGACTCCCGGAAACGTATCCGGATATAGAATTTAACGACCATGGTTCCTGCAATTACTGTGATTTTTATGAAGGACATCAGGAACTTTTGCAGGATGCAGAAAAAAGACACCAGATCTTCTGCGAAAAAGTGGAACTGGCAAAGAAAAAAGCGGCAGAAACCAATGCGCCCTATGACTGTGTGGTGGGCTTCAGCGGCGGCAAGGACAGCAGCTATATCATTTATCAGATGGCCAAGACCTACGGGATGAGAGTGCTGGCTGTAACCTTCCAGAATGGCTTCCATACAGAATACGGAAGAAATAATATTGAAAACATGCTCCAGAAGCTGGACGTAGATTATATGACCGTCCGTCTTAACGAAAAAGACCTTCGTCAGTACTACAGCAAATGCGTATCCCTTATGAAGAATTTCTGCTCCGTGTGCTTCCATTTTGGAAATTATTTCTGCCACAAGATTGCGGGAAAATTCGGGATCCCGCTGATCGTCAACGGAAGGACTAAGGGACAGATTCTTCAGTTTGCTCTTTCTACCAAAGGGATCGAGCCTTTCGAAATTTCTTACAATCTGAAAGATTTTGAGTACCAGATGTTCGGCAAGCTGGTGGAAAAATGTGCGGAACGGAAAGTGATGGACTATCTGGAGGACATTGAAGTGATGAATCTCTCTTTCTTTGCTTATCATGATATCACAGAAGAAGAGACGATGAAATTTTTGGAAAAAGAGATCGGCTGGAAGCGTTCCACCACAGGCCTTCCCCATGCAGACTGCTGGGCACATGCTCTGGCAGAGAACCTCAGCATCGAAAAACGAGGCTATCCGGTGCGAACCGGTGAACTTGCCGTACTTGTGCGCCGCGGGGAATTGACAAAAGAAGAGGCATCTGCTATTTTAGAGGAAGATAGGAAGGTATATTCCACGGTGGATCCAAAATTAAAGGAAGATTTTAAGGAAAGGATCAGCACACGAAGAAAGAAAAAGGCATGAAGGGAGTTTCCTGCATGATATATAATATTTTGGATTATCTGGAAAGAGCGGAAAAAAAGCACCCGGACAAAATCCTATTTGCAGACCCGGAGCACCAGGTGACTTATAAAGAATGTGTCCGGATCGGGAAATCCATAGGAACCGCCATCGCAAAGGAAGGGGCGCCCCGCCGCCCGGCAGCGGTCCTGATCGACAGGGAGATCGAAAGTACAGAGATCTTTATGGGCAGCGTATATGCCGGAAATTTTTATGTACCTATAGGAAAGGCTCTTCCGGTGGGAAGGATCTCCATGATCCTAGATACGGTACGTCCTGCCTGCTTTGTGTGCAGGGAAAAAGATCTTCCCTTTGTAGAAAAGCTGGGATATGAAGGAAAGGTACTGGTGTATGAACAGATCCTTCATACTCCTGCCGATGAGGAGCTCCTGACAAAAATCCGCAGGGAACATATTGATACAGACCCCCTTTACGCAATCTACACCTCCGGCTCCACCGGAACGCCGAAAGGGGTGCTGGTGTGCCATCGGTCAGTGATCGATCTGGTGGAACGCTTTGCCCAGTGCTTTAACTTTACCCAGGAGGAAGTGTTTGCCAATCAGGCGCCCTTTGATTTTGACGTTTCCGTGAAGGATATTTATTCCACCCTCCGAAATGGAGGAACGATGTATATCGTACCCCAGAAGATGTTTTCCTTCCCCAAGCTTCTGATCCCGTATCTTAATGAGAAAAAGATCACCACGGTGATCTGGGCGGTTTCCGCCCTGGCTCTTGTAGCTGCATTCAAAGGCCTGGAGAAAGAAAAACCGGAGTATTTAAAGAAAATCATGTTTTCCGGCGAGGTGATGCCCATAAAAGTTTTGAATTACTGGAGAAAAAAACTTCCGGAGGCTATGTACGTAAATCTTTACGGCCCCACGGAGATCACCTGCAACTGCAGTTTTTATATTGTAGACAGAGAGTTTTCCCTTAATGAGACCCTGCCCATCGGAGAGGCTTTCCCCAATACAGACATGTTCCTTCTTAATGAAGAAAATAAGCCTGTTGGCGAGGGAGAGCTGGGAGAGATCTGTGTCCGGGGAACGTCCCTTGCTTTGGGCTATTATAAAAATCCGGAAGCAACAGAGAAGGCTTTTTGCCAGAATCCATTGAATACAGACTATCCGGAGCTGATCTATCGTACCGGTGATCTGGGAAAATACCGCGGCGGGGAACTTTTTTATGTGACCAGGAAGGACTTTCAGATCAAGCATATGGGCCACCGGATCGAATTAGGTG
>DXBU01000132.1 GCA_019116385.1 Candidatus Blautia faecigallinarum
AAACTGTTTTTTGTCGTCATGAAGGGGGACGCCCCACTCCTCATCGTGATACTTTCTCATTTTTTCATTGCACATACACCAGGCGCATCGTTCCATTTTTTCCTCCCTACTTTCCTTCCCACATACGGCTGCCGATCGAGCTGCTTAAATAATCCACCTGCCGTTTGTTCCTCTTCTGATAATAAGGATACAGGAAAGCTGGAGATTTGTCTACCGGAATAAAAAAAGCCAGAGCGGAAGCTCTGACAGAAGGATCATTTTCTCTGGCTTTCTTATTGTCATTTGTAACTACAAGTAGTAATATAAAAAAAGATTTTTTATCGGGAGGTATTTCATTTTGAGAAAGCGTACCTACAAACTTCTTTCGTGGATTATTGTTTTTGCAGGTTTTGGAATTGCCATCCTGTGTTTTCCCTATCTGCCGGACCGCATACCCATGCACTTTTCTTCCGGAGTTCCGGATAATTTTTCGCCTAAATCCGCCATATTTTTATGGCCTCTCGTTCAGCTTTTTGTATTCATGCTGGGAAACTTAAAAGCAATTCTGCCCGGTGAGTTGCGGACTCTTTTAACGGATTCTCAGTACAGATGGGCCATACTGGGAATGCTTCTGTTTATTCTGGTACTGGAAATCCTGATTCTTACCGCGTCCTTTCATTCCCTTTAAAATAATTCCAACAAAAACGCGGAGGAAAACAGATGAATACGCCTACTTTAGAAACCAAACGTTTAATTTTAAGGAAATTCACAGAGCAGGATATAAAGGCTCTGTTCCTGATCCTTCATGATAAGGAAGTCAATACATTTTTGCCATGGTATCCTGTAAAAAATATGACCGAAGCAAAAAAATACTATGAGGCACAATATATTCCAAAATATATCCAATCGCAGTCGTATGCCTATGCGGTCTGTCTGAAAGCAGACAACTGTCCTATCGGCTACATAAACGTCGACGTGAAAGAACCTTACGATCTCGGTTACGGGCTTCGCAAAGAATTTTGGCATAAAGGGATCATCACCGAAGCCGACAAAGGGATCATAGAGCAGGTGAGAAAGGATAATCTGCCTTATATCACTGCGACCCATGACAGGAATAATCCCAGAAGCGGCGGCGTCATGCGGAATCTGGGATTGAAGTATCAATATTCTTACGAAGAGCAATGGCAGCCAAAAAATGTTTTGGTCACATTCAGAATGTACCAGCTCAACCTTGATGGAAATGAAAGCAGGATTTATAAAAAATACTGGGACGATTCGGCTGTTCATTTTATCGAGCCCGGCTTATAGGGAAATAGCCTTTGCCCGCACGTTCGTATTCCAAGGATCCTCCTACTTCACCTGTGTGAGCACGCCCGCATCCATCTCGCAGATCGTGTCGCATAGGGATTCCATCTCCTGCATATTGTGGGCCGCCACAAGGACGGTCCGGCCTCTGCCCCGCAGTTCCTCAAGCAGGCCGCATACCTCCCGGGCGCCTCTCTTGTCCAGCCCGTTAAAGGGTTCGTCCAGCACCAGAAGCTTCGGATCTTCCATAATGGCCTGGGCGATCCCCAGACGCTCCCGCATTCCCAGGGAATACTGTCCCACCTTCTTTTTGGAAAAGGGATCCAGGCCCACCCGGGCAATGCTTTCCCGTATCTGCTCATCAGATACCAGCCTCTTTATCGCCGCCAGTCTCTTCAGATTGGCAAATCCAGTTAAATGGGGAAGAAATCCCGGACTTTCAATGATCATTCCCACAGACGGGGGAAAATCCCTATCCTTCCCGATCTGTCTCTCCTGCACGATCACCTTTCCTTTGTCCGGGATCATAAATCCGCAGATGCATTTAAACATCACGGTTTTTCCCGAGCCGTTAAATCCCATGATCCCATGGATCTTTCCCGCCTCAAAGGAATGGGTGATCCCTTTGAGCACCCGCTCCTTCTGAAAAGATTTTGTTACTTTGATCAGTCTTACCGCAGCCTTCATTTCTCTCACTCCTCCACCTGTGCAAAAATAAAATTGTACTTTCTCATCCTGGATACGGACAGCCCCAGGAACAGGCCGGTGCAGACCAGAAAAAAGCCTGCGCTCACCCCGATCCCCGGCAGGTAGTCATAGCCGAAGTTATGCATGGGAAAAGTGGCATGATTTAAAGGCGACAGCCATCCGCACAGCACATTGGCACGGTAGAGCACCCCGGAAGGGATATGGAATATCTGCCTGATCAGCTCCGGATCCAGCAGATATCCGTACAGATTGACCAGCAGCGCTCCCAGCACTCCCGCGGCATTTCCCCAGGTAAGATTTAAAAACAGCATCAGAGAGGCAAGAAAAAGGGAATACAAAAGCATCAGCAGAAACACCTGGGCCATGCACCCGTAAGGCGTGGAGATTTCCATAGTCTTCAGGGAAACCGGCACACCCAAAAGCCCTTCCCCGCTGTATGCAAAGGCCGCCGATGTCTCGCTCCAGACATTTCCGCCATATGCAAAGGGCATAGCGATCAGCGCCTCCGCGATCAGCAGGAACAGATCATAGACCGCTACAGCGAGAGCCACATACAGTACCTGTCCCGCAAGCCAGATCCCGCGCTCCATGCGCACAAGCCGGTAGGGGGCCGTCTGGTCAAAAAAGGGCATATCCGCGAAAAGGATCAGCAAAAGCAATGTGGACAGCAGCACCGACTGCCCGTTTCCAAAGGTCCAGATAAAGGGTTCAAACATCTGAACGGGGGTTTCATAAGTCTGCGCCCTGGAGAGCATCTGCTCCGACAGCATCAGGCAAAGCACCAGCCCAAGAGCAAAGGTCAGCCAGATCCTCACATTCCTGTGCCAGCCGGAAAAGTTCTCTCCGGCGATCAGAAAGATCTTTCGGATCATCCTGTCAGCCTCCTTTCCATCACCTTCCTGAGCAAAAGGGCAGCGGCGGCCCCCAGCACCAGAAGGATCCCCGCACAGACTCCCGCCCCGTAACGGGAAGGATAAGCCCACTGCCTGGGACTTAAAAAAAACAGATTTCTATAGTACCTCTCCTGAAACACCGTCAAAACATAATACAGGATAAAAGGCAGCGCGTATCCCAGGTAAGAGTTCCGGGTGATGACCGCCGCCGCGCTCCCGGCCAGAGCCCAGAACGC
>DXBU01000133.1 GCA_019116385.1 Candidatus Blautia faecigallinarum
GATCCTTACCTCCGTCAGAAATGATCCGGATATTCTGGACAGCCTTACACGTATTGCAAAATTTTATCTATGGAATGATTCGGATAGGGTTGAAGAGGATCTGCAAAAAGCCATAGATTCTGCTCTTTCAGCTCTTTCGGAGGACTCCGGAGAAGATACGGAAGAAGAGTCTCTTGTTTCCAAAATCTGGCTGAATGAAAAGGGACAGATCATTGGACGGCAGTTTTCCATACAGTATAAGGACGGACGGCAGGAAGATTTTTTAACGCTCCAGAATTCTGCCAATGGGCAGGAACGTGGTTTTTTATTTGAAATGGGCGCCGAAGACAGTTCTATTGCTGTCACAGGAAGCGGAACTGTAAATGAGGGACTGCTTAATGGCAGCTATACCGTTCTGGCGAATTCTCAGCCTGTGGCGTCCATAGAAGTGGCTGACTATGATACAGAATTCATCCAAAATGGCCGTTTGAATGGTGTATACACATTAAAAATGCTTCCGGATATGCAAAGTGAGGACATGGTCAATCCTATGCTGAAAAACTTAAGTCTGAAGATTTCTTTTTCTTCCTCACAGGAGTATGCTTCCACTGCATACGATTATCTGATAGCAGGATCATCCGTCTTCCGTACCATATCGGAAACCAGCCTCAGAGAGGAACCGGCTGGGGAAATACCGGATTTTTCTGACCCGGATACCATATTTTACCAGTTTGAGGAAGAGGAAGATCTTATCCGCTATACAGAAGAAATGGATGCAGCGAATATTCTGGATAAGCTGATAGAGGCGGGAATGCCGGAAAACTTCCCGGAAGAGGTTTCCGAACTTTTTTTCTATGACAATAGCGGTTATTACGGGAACAGCTATTATGATGGATATGGGGAATATTATTATGATCCTTATGATACTCCCTACGGAGATTCCTATGATCCTTATGGCAACGGATATGATCCCGGCTCCGGGACCGGCAGCCTTTATGATGATTATCTGATGGATCAGACAGCATGAAAGAAATCAGGTAAAGACAATTGATTTTTTTACTGCAGAGGGCGGTGTGATTCCGCCCTCTCTTTTTATCTAGGGAACTACGTTCCTGTGAGATACAAAAGCTTCGCGTTATCCCCGTATGATGAGGGCCATAAATACCAGGGGCTCACTGCCTACGTTGGCCAGAGCGTGTCCGCTTCCGGATGGGGTGAAGGTCACATCGCCGGCTTTTACCCGGCGCAGCTCTCCGTTGTCGCTGTAGACCCCCTCTCCTTTGAGGATGTAATAAGTCTCGCTTTCTCCGTGGTGCTCATGAAATCCCAGGGAACATCCTGGATTGATGGTGACTTCTGCGTAAAGGCCGCATTTGTCTTTCATCTGTTCTTCTTCCAGAAGATGTTTAATGGTCACCTGGCCGAAGCCGCCGCACATTTTTTCAACCTGTTCGATATGCATTTTCTTTTTCTCCTTTTATATTTCTGAGTTGTCCCGTGTTTGTATCTGATCCATGCTTCCGCTGCGGAAGCCCTCTAAATCCAGGGTAATGTAGGGAAATCCCAGTTCTTTCAGCTTTTGGATGATCTTCCGGCGGTGTCCCAGAAGAGCGGAGAAATCCTTCTCATCCACCTCCAGCCTCACGATATCCCCGTGCACCCGCATACGCACATTATAAAACCCAAGTCCCCGGAGATATTCTTCTCCCTGATCGATGCGGTTTAAAAGCTCCAGATCGATCTCCGTCCCGTAGGGAAGGCGGGTGGCCAGACAGGGGCTGGAGGGACGGTCCGCCACAGGAATCCCGTATTCCCTGGCCAGAGAACGCACTTCTTCTTTGGTGATATGCAGGTACGCCAACGGGCTTTTTACTCCCAGCTCCTTTACAGCCGTAAGGCCTGGACGGTATACGTGCAGATCGTCCTCATTGCTCCCCTCGATGAGCGTATGGATCCCTTTCTTCTCCCCGTAGGAAAGCATCTGCTCATAAAGAGCCTTCTTGCAGAGATAACAGCGGTTCACCGGATTGTTTTTCATTTCCGGTACAGCCAGCTCGTTAAGCTTCAGGATCACATGCTCCGCCCCGGTTCCCTCAAGGACCTTCCTGGCTGCGCCCAGATCCCCGGAGGGATGCAGCACCGTATCCATGGTGATCGCGTAGACCTTTCTTCCACTTTCTCTTGCCGCCCTGGAGGCCATGACCAGGAGGAGGCTGGAATCTACCCCTCCGGAAAAGGCCACACAGACGTCTTCTTTTAAATATTCTTTTAGCAGCGTCAAAAGCCGCTCTTTCTTTTCTTCTAATGTATCTGTTTTTTTCACGTGGGTCATCCTTTATCTTTTCTCCATCCTTCCTGTCCGGATGTGGATTTTCTGTTGAATTACATCTGAAAATCTGCTATATTGGATTGCGGTGTCACGGAAGACATATAACGTAGATTTTCCGGCACGAATTTATTTGATAGGGGATACAAAAAGATGAAATCAGAAGCGAACTTAGAAAAAGATCCTGTCCCGTCACTTGTGCTGCGTCTGGCGGTTCCGTCCATGATCGCGCAGTTTGTAAATGTTTTGTACAGCATCATTGACCGGATGTATATCGGCCATATTCCGGATATCGGGCCTGTCGCCCTGGCCGGAGTAGGGGTATGCGGTCCTATCGTGACCCTGCTCTCCTCCTTCGGGACCTTGGTGGGCCTTGGCGGTTCCATCCTATTGTCCATACGCCTGGGAGAAAAAAATTTCCAAAAGGCCCGGCAGGTCCTGGCGAATTCCTTCCTGATGCTGTGCTGTTTTTCCGTTGCGCTGACGGTACTTTTTCTGCTCATTAAAGAACAGCTTCTTATGTGGTTCGGAGCCAGTGCGGATACCTTTGCCTATGCAGATACCTATATGACCATTTATACAGCAGGAACCTTTTTTGCCCTGATGGCAGTCGGTCTTAATTACTTCATCAACTGCCAGGGATTTCCCATGGTGGGCATGGCCACCGTACTGATCGGTGCCCTGTCAAACATCATCCTGGATCCGATTTTCATCTTTCTTTTCCATATGGATGTGGCCGGAGCGGCCATTGCAACGGTGATCTCCCAGTTTGCCTCCTGTATGTTCGCCCTCTTCTTTCTGCTGGGAAAAAAGATCCATGTACGGATCTCTCTGGGCGGCTATGACCGGAAACTGATGAAACGGATCCTGTACCTGGGGCTCTCCCCATTCCTCATCCTTGCCACAGACAGCATCCTGCTGATCGTGATGAACACGGTCCTGCAGAAATACGGCGGGCCGGAAAAAGGCGATATGCTCATCAGCTGCGCCACCATCGTCCAGAGCTATATGCTGATCATCACCTCTCCCATGCTTGGCATCAGCGGCGGGACCCAGGCTATCATCAGCTATAACTATGGGGCCAAAAACACACAGCGGGTAAAAAACGCGGAATGGACGATCTTAAAGCTTATGCTGGTCTTTACCACCGTCATGTTTTTTGTCTCCCGGTTCCTTCCTCAGTACTTTGTACAGCTTTTTACCGGTGAAGAAGAATATATGCAGTTTTCCATCTGGGGGATCCGCGTGTTTACCATGATGATCATCCCGTTAAGCTTTCAGTATGTATTCGTGGACGGCCTTACGGCCCTGGAGCGGACCAAGACCGCTCTCGCCCTTTCCATCACCAGAAAATCCATGTATGTGGCAGGCACCATTCTTCTTCCCTTATTCTTTTCGGCAGAAGCAGCCTTTTATGCAGAGCCGGTCTCTGATGGGATCAGCTCCGTCATCTCTACCTGCGCCTTTCTGCTCATCCTTGACAAGCATTTAAAACGCCGGGAACAAGCCGCCGGCGTTTAAATGCCCCATTTCCATGCGCCTTTTATGCCAGAGAAGCGATCCACTGCGCTGCGTTTTCGCTTCTCGGGCTGTTCACCATCACGGCGATGCATGCCGGCTCATAGGGAAGGGTAAGCCCCTCTCCGATCTCCTCCTGGGGAAGTTCCAGATGACAGCCGTCAATGGAATCCCCGAAGGAATCGTACACCTCTTCCCCCAAAAGTTCCTTTAGATCGGCCAGGTATCCTTCTTCTTCGTATATCTCGCAGGCTTCCTCCGAAAGGATGAGCACATCCAGTGTCTGGGCCTGTACCTGGGTAACGAAAGCCATCTGGGAATAATAATCCAGTCCGCCGGTGTCTGCATCGGAAACATAGTTTGATGTAAGTTCGATAACCTGGTTGGGATCTTCCGTATCAAAAACCTTTTTTACACTTTCTGAAAAAGCATCCACGTCGCTGGTACCGGCGTCAAACACGCTTATGGCCAAAAGTGTTTCTTTCTGGGCATTCTTATATACATCTGCTATAAGACACAAAAGGATCATACATCCGATGAGCCCAAAGATCGCGCCTTTATAATACATCCAGATATACTGCAGCTTGCCGCCCAGTCCCATCTCCTTTAATTTTTCTCTTTCCAGCAGACGCTTTTCCTTTTTTGTAAGGTCTGATTCATGTTTCTTCTTCAGTTCTTCCAGATTGATTTCTTTTTTTTCTTTGCCCATGTATTCTCCTGTTTTATTTCAAAAATCCGCTTACGATCTCTTCTTCTGCTTCCTGTTCGGTCAGTCCCAATGTCATCAGTTTCACCAGCTGTTCTCCCGCGATCTTTCCGATAGCAGCCTCGTGGATGAGGGCCGCGTCTACATGATTTGCAGAGAGCTCCGGCGTAGCGCTGATCCTGGCATTATCCATAATGATCGCATCACATTCGGTGTGCCCGCTGCAGCGGTTGTTTCCGTGGATATGGGAATCAAACAGCTGATAGGAATCGTCCCTTGCCACAGAACGGGAAACAATGTTGGCGGAGCTGTCTTCTCCATCCATCTGCACGTCAAAATAGCTTTCCGCCCGCTGGTTTCCGTGGGTCATCAGTCTTTCCATAACGATCAGCTTGGCACCGTCTTTTAAATAGGCCCGGTTTTCTCTCTTAGTGGAGTCTACCCCTTTGATCTGGGCGGTATCCATTTCCATAAAGCTGTCTTCGTCCAAATGGATCTCGGTAACAGGGTTCATAATACGTTCGCCCTTTCCATCCCCGCTTCCATAATGCTTTTCCACATACTTGATATGTGCGTTTTTCCCGATATAAAAACGGTGGATGCCATCGTGGCGGCTAGCCGCGTCTCCTCCGTTGTGGATCCCGCAGCCGGCTATGATGGTCACATCTGCATCATCGCCGATATAAAAATCATTGTAAACCACCTCGGTCAGTCCAGACTTGCTTAAAACCACTGGAATATGCACACTTTCGTGCTTTGTCCCCGGTTTGATGTGGATCTCAATGCCGGTCTTGTCCTCTTTGGTGATAATCTCTATATTGCTGGTGCTGTTTCTCTCTACGCTTTCTCCATCGGCCCGGATATTGTAGGCTCCTTCCGGTACTTCGTGGAGGCCTGTCACCTGCATCAGCAGTTCTCTTTGTATTGCATCCATGTCTAAAAACCTCCTTATCTGCCGCTTTCCAGTTTGTTGCATCCAAAGCCTGAGGCATTGGCTGTGCCCAAAAGATGGGGAAGGACCTCATCCCTGGTTCCCTGCATGGTCACTTGTCCATCTGCGATCAGAAGGATCTCGTCTGCGATATTCAGGATCCTTTCCTGATGGGAAATGATCAGAATGGAACCGTGCAGCTGGTTGTGCATATCTTCGAATACCTGGATCAGGTTTTGGAAGCTCCACAGGTCGATCCCTGCCTCCGGTTCGTCAAATACGGACACTCTGGACTTTCTGGCCATGACCGTGGCGATCTCGATTCGCTTGATCTCTCCGCCGGAAAGGCTTGCGTTTACCTCCCGTTTGATGTAATCCTTGGCACACAGGCCTACCTTGGAAAGATATTCACAGGCATGCTTGATGGATATCTCTTTACCGGACGCCAGACGGATCAGGTCGAACACCGTAAGCCCTTTAAACCGCACCGGCTGCTGAAAAGCATAGCTGATCCCTAATTTTGCCCTCTCGGTAATGCTCATATCGGTAATGTCCTGGCCGTCCCAGTATAAATGTCCGGAGGTAGGCTTTTCGATCCCGGCGATCACCTTGGCCAGGGTAGATTTTCCGCCTCCGTTTGGTCCGGTGATGACTACGAATTTATTATCCGGAAGGGTAAAGCTTACATCCTTTAAGATCCCCTTTTCTTTTGCATTTCTGGTTTTTTCGTCAGACACCTGAAAACAAATATTTTTTAGTTCTAACATATTCTGCCTCCATCTATGGTTCTTTGTCTGCGGATTTTATTCGCAGTAATTTTGTCAACATTTAGTATCATATCATATTTTAGGAAAAATGAACAGGTGCTTTCCATAAAATTTCCCTAGCGTTTTTCTTGCGCTTAAAAGTGTAAATGCCAAAAAAGTACTAAGAAGGCACACGGCTCCCGGACGTATCCAAAGATAAGCCGGCGCCTCCTCCATTCCAAAGGCTGACACGATCCATCCAAGAAGGTCTCCCACTGCCGGATGGAGAAGATAAATAGAAAAGGCATATTTCTCCCCTGCCCTGGACAAAAAGGGCGGCACCTTTTGCCCTTTTGCCAGTACAGCAAAAAGGAACAAACCTGCAGAAACCAAAATGGAACCGGCAAATAGCTCCTTCTGCCCGATCCATAAATATTCTCCTACTGTCATGACAACCCCGGTCCCTGCTAGAAAAAGGCATCCGGCGGCGGACAGTTTTTCTGCCAGGCGCTTCTGGTTTCCATGGAAAAGATGACCCAGCATAAAAAACGGAAAACCGGTAAACAGATAATTTCTAAATTCCATTACCCGGTAGGTTCCCCCTGCGGAAAGACTTCTGGCGCTCATCCAGAAATTTCCCCCGAGTAAAACCGGGATCAGCAGATAGGCGATCTTATGAGCATGGAGCTTTTCTGCTGCCCAGAATAAAAGATAACAATAGAAAAGGGCAAATAAAAACCATAGATGAGGCCGGATGGGAGAGGTACTGTTATAACAGATCAGATTTTTTATAGAATCCCCGTCAAGGAGCTCGTTCAGCCACCGGGCCGTGTCCTCCCCCTCTATAAGGCATTTCAGGTACCCCCATAAAATATAAAAGGGGCAGGCCAAAGCCGCCAGGCTAAGAATATGCCTCACCTTTCCCGGCATTTTTTTTAAAACCTTCCCCTCCGGTTCCTGAAAGCAGAAATACCCGGAAACCAGGAAAAAGAAAGGCACCGCATATCTGCATATTCCATTGATGATCCCGCCTGTTTCTCCGGGAAAAGAAATATGCAGCAGCACCACCGAATACGCGGCTGCCGCCCTGGCCGCATCCAAAACATGATTTCGCATCTTGGTTCCTCCTGCCGGTAGTATAGCAAAGAAGAACTTGCCATGTCAACTAGGCCGGGTCTAGGGATACAGCCAGCTTCCCTCCAGCCGTGCCAGGAGCCTGGCGTTGTGGTATGCCATCTTGAGCGTCAGACAGGTCCTCCCCAGATAGCAGGTCCCGTCTGCGGTTTTCACACAGGCCAAAGCCAGATCTGGTTTTCCGGGTGCCTGCAGACAGATAGGAAGAAGAAACTGGATGGAATGATTGTAATACTGAGGAATGGCAGTTTTGTAATCTGCCTCCAGCATCCTTCTGGTCTGATGCAGGGCGCCGTCAAAAAGCTGTACCTTCATCCGGCTGTTCCTTACTGTTTCCGGAAGCCTCTGGGCGTTTTCTTCTTCCCCGAATATGTGCTCATACTGGGGGATGATCTCCAAATGGGTATCAAATACTAGATCTTCCGGATTTTTTACATATTCAGCTCGTTTGGGGAGGCTGCTGATCCCTGCTTTTAATAAATAATACTCTGTATAAAACCCGTCCAGAAACCAATCCTGGCGGTCCGGCACCAGGTTGGGCACAAAGCAGGCATACACAGGCTGATAATAATAGTTGAAAAGGCCGGTATTAAAGATTGCGTATTCTTTTTGGATCAGGATCTTTCCTTCTTCATATACTCTTTGAAAGGTGTGCTCCAGATATCCTTTCAGGATACCATTGTCATCCCCGCTGTCAAAGCTCCATTTCTCCGGGACCATCCTGGAGAGAGTCTGTATCTGTCGGTTGTAATTCCCGCAGTACGTAAAATCAAATAAATTCATAAAACCCTCCTGTTCTTAATATTTTCTTTCTTTTGTACTTCGGGCAGAAAATTTTCTTTATCTGTATATTTTATTTTGGGATTTTTTTCAGCAGAACTGCTAAATAGAGATTTTGATTCCTTTTAACCATACCACACTGCATCTGAAATGGCAAGTATTTTGCTTTCCCGGATCTGTACATTATGGTATAATAAACAGAGTTTTATAAATCATTATAGAGGAGGGTTTGACATGACAAAAGAAGCGTTCCAAAAACTTACCAGCCGGCTTGTTCTTCTGGACGGCGCTACAGGCTCCAATCTCATGGCGGCAGGAATGCCCCGGGGGGTATGTACGGAAGCATGGATCCTGGATCATAAAGAGATCATCACCAGTCTCCAAAAAGCCTATGTAGAGGCCGGCAGCCAGATCATCTATGCGCCCACTTTCGGGGGCAACCGCATGAACCTGCGCATGCACGGGCTGGAAAAGGACCTGGAAAACATAAACCGCACTCTGGTTTCCTATGCCCGGGAGGCTGCCGGGGATAAAGCTCTGGTAGCCGGGGACATTACCACCAGCGGAAAGATCCCGGAGGCAGACCCGGCCTATACCTACATGGATGCCTTTGAAATGTATCAGGAACAGATCGGTATTTTATGGGATGCCGGTGTGGACTGCATTGTTGCCGAGACCATGATCAGCATCGAAGAAACCCTTGCCGCAGTAGACGCTGCCTCCACCGTATGTTCCCTCCCGGTCTTGTGTTCCATGACCATAGAATCGGATGGTACCATTTTCGGCGGAGGAAATGCTATAGAGGCCGCCGCTGCCCTGGAAAGCGCGGGAGCCTGTGCCGTGGGCGTCAACTGTTCTGTAGGCCCGGACCAGCTGGTCTCTGTCATACGCAACATCAAAGAAAACGTATCGATCCCTGTCATCGCAAAACCCAATGCCGGCATCCCTGTTATAGATGATCAGGGAAATGCCGTTTACACCATGAATGCAGCGGATTTTGCCCGCCATATGAAAGTCCTCACCGAAAACGGCGCCGGCATCATCGGAGGCTGCTGCGGCACTACGCCGGAGTATATCCGGGAAACTGCCTGTATTTTAGGTCTTCGCTGATGATCTTACTTCACCTTGATGGCTTTTTCCGGGCACATTTCCTGACAGCAGAAGCAGCGGATACATTTTTTATAATCATAAACCGGAGGCTGCCCCTTCCCCTTAGAAAAGTTCAGTGCTTTTTGGGGAACCGGGCAGCTTTTTACACAGATGCCGCAGCGTATGCATTTCTCTTTGTCAATATACGGCTTTTTTTGAAACAAGTTCAGCGCCCTTGCCATTTTTTCCCAGATGCCGTTTTTTACCGCGCTCCTGTCTACTTTGAAATCTGGTTTTCCATAAGTCTTTACCGCTTCCTCCATAGAAAGAGGCCCATCTGGGGTGAGAAGCGAGATCCTTTCCGTCTGCCAGAAACCAAGTCCCATTTTTTCACCGTGATCATTGGTAGGCACCAGACGGGGATCCAGGCCGATCAGCCGGCAGAATACACTGTCCAGGGCTACCGGATCCGCAGAAAGCAGCAGGACATTCATAGAGACCGGATCGCCGGAGCCAGGACCGTTTCCTTCCATCGCGGTGATCCCGTCCATAATATAAAGCTTTGGTCTTACAAAACGGTTCAGATCCACCAGCATCCGGGCAAAGCTGTCCGCACTGGGATACTGGGTATGGCCTTTGGCTTTATGAAAGCCGTATACAAAGCCGTAGCTGTTTTTTACAGCGCCTGTTATCCGCTCCAGGGCGTGGGTCTTCATTTTGCATAAAGAAAAGATGCTGTCACATTCCCGTATTTCTTTGGGGAGGACAAATTCCCTGGCCTGTATCCCCTGGCTGTAGACAACAGGTTTTCCATCTGAAAAATCCACCGCAGGGATCCCAAGTTCCTCAAGAGCCTGGTCCATTCCGGTTCCCCGGATCACCTTTTTCGTAGTGCCGGTCCCGCAGGAATCTCCCAGGATCACCTTCCTGCAGCCATACTCCTTTAGAAGTCTCCCCACCGCTTTTACTACTGCCGGGTGGGTAATGACCGCTTTCTCCACCTCTGCCCGTTTCAGCAGATTGGGCTTTAATAAAATCTTGTCCTCTTTTTTTACAAAGGCTTCCAGCCCTCCCAAAAGGCGGATCCCGGTTTTTAATTGTTCATAAACAGCTTCTTCCCTGTAAGAATCACAGGGAAGAAGAATAACTTTGCTTTTTTCTTTCATAAATTCCTCGTTTCTGACGCTGCATCCCATCATAAAGAGCCCAGATCCACCTCACGGATCGCTTTTCGTACCGGAAGGATACACACCGGGACCACCGACAGATCATCCACACCCATACGGAGGAACTTTTCGGTAAGTCTGGTATCCGCCGCCAGTTCTCCGCAGATGCATACTCTGCAATTTTCCTGATGGGCGGAGGCAATGACCATCTGGATCATTCGGATGATAGCCGGATGGTGATCGTTGTATTTGCCCCGCAAAAGAGGGTTCTGGCGGTCCATGGCAAGAGTGTACTGGGTCAGGTCATTGGTACCCATGCTCAAAAAGTCCACCCGTCTGGCTAACTCCCGGCTGATCATCACTGCAGCCGGTGTTTCCACCATGATCCCAACAGGGATCTCCTTAAAGGGGATCTCCTTTTCCAGAAGGCCGGCTTTTATTTCTCTTATGATCTTCTCGATCTCGTCCAGTTCCTCCTCCGAAGTGATCATGGGATACATCATCGCCAGATTTCCATAAGCGCTGGCCCGGTAGATCGCCCGGATCTGGGCTTTGAACATGCGCTTTCTGTCCAGGCAAAGGCGGATCCCCCTGTTTCCCATAATGGGGTTCACCTCATCGGGGATATCCAGATACTCTGCCTGCTTGTCCGCTCCCAAGTCTACGGTACGGATCACAACAAGCCGGTTTTCCATGGTCTCCGCCACCTTCTTGTAGGCGCAGAACAGTTCGTTTTCCCTGGGATAGTTTTCTCTTCCCAGATATTGGAATTCACTGCGGAAAAGCCCTATGCCGGCAGCACCATAATAAAGTACACTGTTCAGATCATCCAGATTGCTGATGTTCGCGTACAGGCCGATCTTTTTTCCATCCCGGGTAATGTCTTCCACCTCTTTCAGCTGCAGCAGCTCCTCCCGTTCTTTCAGATCCGCCTGGCGGCGCATTTCGTATTCCATTAGGATCTCACGGTCAGGATCCAGGTACAAAGACCCGGTATACCCATCCACAATGACATCTTTTCCATCCCATTCTTCTCTGGCCTGGATGCCTACCAGGCAGGGAATGGCCATAGATTTTGCCAGGATGGAGGTATGGGAAACAGCCGATCCTAAATGGGTCACTACTCCCAGTATCTTTTCCTTTTCCATTTCCATAATTTCTGTAGGAGACAGATTCTCCGCCGCAAGGATCACCGGCTGGTCTCCAAGGTCAATCTTTGGGGAGATCCCGCCAAGGACGGCGATCAGCCGGTTGGAAATTTCCTGGATATGGGTGATCCTCTCCTGGATAAAGGGATCCTCCAGATTCCGGAAGGTAGAGGAAAGCTCATCCCGGTTGATCGTAACTGCATAGGCAGCATTCACTTTCTGCGAAGTAATGACGCTTTCAATGGCCCGGCGAAAACTGTCTGCTTCCAAAAGCCTGGCCTGCTTCTGAAAGGTTTCCGCCTCTGCCGGGCTTCCGGTACAGTTTTTTTCATACAGTTCCCGAAGCTGGCGTATCACCTGGATCCTGGCACTGTTGAACACGTTCAGCTCGTTTTTGATGTCGCTTACCAGGTACTGGCGTATCTGGTATTCATTTTTGTGATAAAACAGTATCTTACCGATGGCAATTCCAGCAAAGGTAGCGGTTCCTTTATAAATTTCCATCTTCCTCCCCCTTGCCTTTTAGTCGCAGGCTGCCCGGAATTCGGTCCAGTTTTTATTGTACTGCTCTTCTGCCTCTGGGCTTACATTCTGTACGATCTCCCCGCTGGTAACGGTGTCCGGCACCACCAGATTGGGGTCTACCATTTCATCGGCGGCCTTGTTGGTGCAGTAATAGCCAATATAATTAAAACACTGGGCAGCGATCTCCGGCTGCAGGATATAATCGATAAACTGATAAGCAGCCTCGGAATTGGGCGCCTCGCTTGGGATGAACATGCCCATGATGCCAAAGCCCAGCCCTTCTTCCGGATATACCACCTTCAGATCCGGATTTTCCGCCAGAGCCGCAGTCACCTGGGATGTATACAGAAATCCTACACTTGCCTCGCCGTTTAAAAGGGCATTCTGGGTATTGTCATCCTGGATCAGCCTTACGTTGGGAGCCAGCTGGATCAATTTTTCTCCGGTCTCGGCTATGATGTCCAGATCTTCCTCGTTCATGCTTCTTCCCATAGAAAGCTGGGTGATGCCGTTGATCACACGGTAATTGCCGATCATGGCGATGCTGTCCTCCAGGGACGGATCCCAAAGATCCTTGTATCCGGTGATCTCTATGTCTACCTGCTCCGGATCGTATACGATCAAAGGAATACCGGAGCCGTAGGGAACCGTATATTCATCCTGGGGATCATAAAACTGTCCCTGGAACAGAGGGTTGACATTGCCGATCCCGGAAAGCTTGTCTTTGTCCAGTTTTTCTGCCAAACCTTCCCCGATCACTGTTTCCAGGATATAGTCGTCTGCGATCACCACATCGTAATCTCCCCCTTCTGCCTGGGAAAGCTTCTCCAGCATGGTCTCATCTGTATCAAAATTGGAATAGATGATCTCGATCCCGGTTTCTTCCTGGAAACCGTCCAGGACCTCCTGGGGAAACATTCCTTCCCAGGTGTAAAGGACCATCTCTTCTTTTCCTTTTGATCCGCAGCCCCCAAGGGCGGCAGTGATCAGTCCCGCACATAGGATTCCAACTGCTATTTTTTTCATAATCTTTTCTCCTCTTCTTTTTCTTTATAGGAAAGTCTCTCTTCTCAAAGTATAGCTTACTTTTTCTTCTGTGAAAAGGGGAAGTTTCCTTTGTCTGTGCGTCTTTTTATCAGGCTGTACACCGCCATCGCCGCGACGGTCACCGCCAGCATGATGGTGCACAGGGCATTGATCTTTGGGGTTACTCCTGTTTTCAGCTGGGTATATACTTTGATGGGCAAAGTGGAGATCCGGGGTCCGTTGACGAAAATACTGATCACCACATCGTCCATGGACATGGCAAATGCCAAAAGGGATCCCGACAGGACCGCCGGCATGATCAGAGGCAGGGTAATATCCCAAAAAGCCCGGAAAGGTCCCGCCCCCAGATCTCTGGCCGCCTCTTCCAAAGAGGGATCCATCCCCACAAGCCTGGCCTTTACCTCCATAAGGATATAGGGCACACAAAAAACCGTGTGGCCCAAAAGAAGGGTAAGCATGCCAAAAGGAAGTCCCAAAAGGGAAAAGAACGCCATAAATACCATACCCAGGATGATCTCCGGTATCATCAAAGGAAGAATAGAAATGTATTCCATCACGCCTTTGGTCTTCCAGTGGATCCTGGAAAGGCCCACCGCTCCCAGGGTACCGATCCCCGCGGACAGAAGGCAGCTCAGCACGCCCAGGATCAGGCTGTTTCCCAAGGCTTCGATCATATCCCTGTCTGCAAAAAGCTCTTCATACCACCGGAAAGAAAATCCCGTAAGGGCAACCGGAAGCTTTGATTCGTTAAATGAAAACAGGATGACCACCCCTATGGGAAGGTACATAAGAAAAAATATGATTCCCAGATAGATCCGGGAAAACCTGGAACTTTTTTTCATCCGATTCCCTCCAATTCCTTTACATTTGTGATCTTCCGGTACAGCATGATCATAAGAGTGGTCAAAACCATCAGGATCACTGCCAGGGCCGCCCCAAAGGGCCAATTGCTGCCCCTGGTCATCTGCTCCTGTATCAGGCTTCCTACCAGAACAATCTTATTTCCCCCCAGGATATCTGCGATAAAGAATAAACCCATGGAGGGAATAAATGTGAGGATAATGCCGGACAAAAGTCCCGGCAGCGTCAGTTTAAAAGAAACCGTCCAAAAAGCCTGGATCCTGGAAGCGCCCAGATCCCGGGCTGCCTCCACAAGAGACCAGTCCAGCTTTTCCGCACTGGAATATACCGAAAGGATCATAAAAGGCAGCAGTACATAGATCATCCCCACTACGATCGCCGGATAACTGTACAAAATCTTTAATGGCTCCTTTATGATCCCCAGCTTTTGGAGGATAAAATTCAGCAGTCCCTTATTCTGCAGGATAATGATCCATCCATACAGGCGGATCAGGGAATTTACCCAAAATGGCAGCATCAAAAGAAGCATGGCTTTTTTCTTTTTCTTCTCCGGCAGCATGGCCATAAAGTATCCAAAAGGATAGCCGATGATACAGATCAAAAACGTGCTGGTAATGGCCAGCTGGAACGACTGGAGAAAGGTATCACGATATACCGGATCCAGTATCTTTTGATAATTTTCCAGGGTAAACACCCAGTCCACCCCATGGCCCGGGGCAGGCTGTGCAAAAGAAAGTGCGGCCATATAGAGCAAAGGTCCGGCTACAAAGACCAGAGTAAAAATATATAAGGGAAGGATCATCCATACTCCGGCGTTTTTTCTTTTATTCATCTGTTTCCTCCCTGTCTACCAGAACCGCGTCTTCCGCCTTAAACTGAAAGCATACCTTCTGTCCTACCTTTACATCTGCGTCGATCCCATAACGGCTGGCGATCACTTCTTTTCCGTCTTCCATCTTCAGGGCCAGACGCAGCTGCCCGGCGGAAAAGCTTTTCTCTGCGACCAGGGCCTTTATGCCCCGCTGACAGGAGTCATCCAGGCTGATGTTTTCACTTCTCACCGCCAGCGTTACCTCTTCTCCCGGCTCCACCTGTTCCCCTCTTGTCTCTGCCAGCACCTTTCCGCCGCAGATGGAAAGAAGAACCTTTCCCCCTTCTGTCTTTTCTACGATCCCTTTTAAAATATTGGCATTCCCCACAAAGGTGGCCACATAGCTCGTCCTTGGATAATTATAGATTTCATCAGGGGTTCCCACTTGTTCAAAGGTTCCCTTGTTCATTACCGCTATACGGTCGGACATGTTGATGGCCTCTTCCTGGTCATGGGTAATATAGATAAAAGTAAGACCCAGCTTTTTCTGCAGCCGCTTCAGCTCCGTCTGCATGGCCCGTCTGAGCTGAAGGTCCAGCGCTCCCAGCGGCTCGTCTAAAAGAAGGACCTTGGGATTATTTACCAGTGCTCTTGCTATGGCTACCCTTTGCCGCTGGCCTCCGGAAAGCTCCTGGGGTTTGCGTTTCTCATAGCCGGAAAGCTGTACCAGGTCAAGCATTTTTAAAACCTGGCTTTTTATTTCGTTTTTGGGGACCTTTCTTAATTTCAGGCCGTACCCGATGTTGTCCGCCACATTCATATGGGGGAACAGGGCGTAATTTTGAAAAACGGTATTCACATCCCTTTTTTCCGGGGCAAGAAAGGTAACATCCTTACCTTCCAAAAATACCTGTCCCTCATCCGGCTGCTCCAGCCCTGCAATGATCCGGAGAGTTGTGGTCTTTCCGCAGCCCGAGGCTCCAAGCAGAGTGATAAACTCTCCTTTTTCTATGGTCAGGCTGATCCCCTTAAGGACCTCCGTCTCATTGGAAAAACTTTTTTTGATATTTTTCAGCTCCAAACAAATTTCTGGCATTGTTTTCTCCTAATTTTATATTATATATGATATTGTTCTTTAATGTATTTTATATAACTGTCCCGGTCAAAGACAGGGGTATAGGAGCGGATGATCTTCTCCGCTTCTCCCGCCTGGTCCTTTAAAAGCTTATAGACGCTTAAGGCCAGCATTTTTGCCGGGATCACATAGGCTGTCTCTTCGTCTGTGACCTGAAAATCTGCTCCATGGAGAGACCCCTTTGTACCCCCAAAGGTAAAATTCAGCACCGGGAACAGATGGGTCAGATCCCCTACGTCTGTGCAGGCGTCATTGAAATCCTGTGCATTGGCAAGCCTTGGGGGAATGCCCAGATCCCGGGCGGCATCTATAAGCACCTGGTCCGCCGGCCGAAAAAGCACCGGCATATATCCCTGAAGGATCTCCCTGGTCACCGTTCCTCCAAAGGCATAAGCAGCCCCATCGTATGCCCGGTCTATTTTCTCCCGCACCAGACGGATCTGCTCCAGGGAGGATGCCCGCACTTTTGTCTCTACGATGGCTTCCTCGGGAACGGTGTTGATGGCGTCGCCGGCTTTGCGGATCACATTGTGCAGACGGACATGATCCTGTTCCCGAAAAGTTTCCCTCATAAGTCCCATCATCTCAATGGCGCTTGCGGCAATGCTCAGGGCGTTTACCCCATCCCAGGGATTGATGGCCGCATGGGCGGCTTTTCCGTGGATAGTCACTACCTGGGCGGTAAAACCGTTGCTGGCAGTGTTTCCTAAATACAAGGTCTTCTGGCAGGGGATCATGTGTACGTGAGTGGTCAGGATGATATCCGACCGGTCCAGTTCGCCCAGACGGATCAGTTCACTTTTTCCCGAAGCAGGAAAGCCGATCTGCCGGGCCTTCATGCGTTTCCTTTTTTCTGCATCCACATATTCCTCTGCCGGCACGGCAAAAAAGGTGACATTTCCATCCAGGGAAGCGCGCACCTCCCTCTCGCAAAGGGCCATCGCTGCGCCGGCCATAGCCGCAAGCTGCGCGTGATGTCCGCAGGCATGAGCCGCTCCGGTCTTTGGATCCGCCAGGGGATGGGACCGGCATAGGATTCCGTCCAGTTCACCCAGGATGGTCACATTCGGGCCTTTTTTCTCCGGCAGGTCTCCCCGCACCCCTGTACGGGCCAGGCCGGTCTTTACCTCCAGCCCTAATCTGCCAAACAGCTTCTCTACACGCTCTGCTGTCCTTTCTTCTTCAAATCCCAGTTCTGGATGGTTCTGGATATCTCTGGCAAAAGAGAGGATGGTTTCTCTATTTTTATCTATGGTTTCTATTATGCGTTTTTCTATCTGGTCCATGGCAGTTCTCCCTCTTGTTCAGAAGCTTATTTTATATCTTAACATAGAATGGTATTTTTGCAAACCATGGAAAATTTACGAAAAAACCCTTGCTTTTTTTGAAAAATACGTTATAATAAACTTTGTGTCAATCACAAGCTGAAATAGCTCAGTCGGTAGAGCACTTCACTCGTAATGAAGGGGTCGTGAGTTCGAGTCTCATTTTCAGCTTTTTCTTATTTTAAATAATCTCTTTTACATGGGGCATTAGCGCAGTTGGGAGCGCGCCACACTGGCAGTGTGGAGGTCACGGGTTCAAGTCCCGTATGCTCCATTTTTTATTTCCCGTACGTACAAACCGGGCAGAAGGAAAACAAATATTTTCCTCCTGCCCGGCGGCTTTTTCCTTCTCTATTCTTTCTTTTTGGATCTGGTTCTTTTTCCCGTAGTTTTCTTTTTCTTTTCTTTCGAGGCTTCCCCTTCCTGCTTTGGTGCGGCTTCCTTTTTTACTGCAGGCATTTTCTTCACCGCAGGCTCTTCTTCCGGCGTACAGGAAAAGACCGATACGCCCAGGGAAGGCAATTTCACACGGATGGAATAAGACCGCTCGTCACACTCTTCTTTTTTGGACGTCTTCACCCGGGAGTTGACAGCGCCACCCCCTCCGTATTTCTTATGATCGCTGTTGAAAATTTCTTTATACTTTCCGTAAAACGGCACGCCCACCTGATAATCTTCATAAGGAACAGCGGCAAAGTTGCAGATTGCCAGCAGCGTTTCCTCAGGTTTATCGGTTTTGCGAAGGAAGGTGATCACGTTCTCCTCATACTTCATCAGCTGTACCCACTCAAAACCATCGTATTCATCATCTTTCTCATAAAGGGCGGGATATGCTTTGTACATAGCATTCAGATCCCGGATACATTCCCTTATGCCTTCCTCTGCATCGGAGAAAAGAGCGGACATCTTCCGGCCGGGATGGAGGGTCATGTAGGCATAGGCCTCACGGACCTGGGCTTTTTTCTGGTTTTCATCTCCCGGAAGTTTTTCCAGGAAGTCCTCATAGCCTCCCACATCTCTGCTTCCCAAAGTAAGCACATAGCGCTCGCTGTAAGCGTAAAGCATAGAAAGGGTAAGCTGATCATGATAATTTTTCCGTTCAATGGGATCGTTGGACAGATAGGATAAAAAGTCTTTGGTCCAGCCGCCGCTCCATTTAAAATCAAAGCCCAGATGGTCATTTTCCACACAGTCTGTCAGCTCCGGCCACAGGCCGTCTTCCTGGGCAATGAGCACGATCCCGGGGTAATGCTGCTTCAGGATGGAATTCAGATGTTTTAAGAATTCTACCGCATCCAGGTTCTCATTGGTGCCGTATATGTTGGGAAGCCATTCTCCTGGTTTCCTTCCATAGTCCAGGTAGAGCATGCTGTCCACATCATCCATACGGAATCCATCCACATGATAGGTTTCGATCCAATAAACGGCATTTGCGATCAAAAAGTCCTTCACCATAGGGCTGCCGTAATTGTAAAGCATGGTCCCCCACATTGGATGGACCGCATATGCCGGATCCTGGATTTCATAAAGAGGCGTTCCGTCAAAGGCTTCCAATCCGCTTTCGTTTCTGGGGAACTGGGCAGGCGTCCAATCCAGGATCACGCCGATCTCTTCACAGTGGAGGCGATCCACCAGCTTCTGGAAATCCTCCGGCATGCCGAACCGTCTGGTAGGTGCATAATAAGAAGAGGTGGAATATTCATCCTTTAAGTACTCCATTACCGGATGCAGTTCCACATGGGTATATCCAAGTTTTTTCGCAAAGGCAGCCAGTTCTTCCCCGTCCTTCCAGGCTGTCAGGCTGGTTTCCAGGATAGAGACCGGTTCTTTTTTCACATCTTTTTTGTCCCGTTTTTTTATCCACTCCTGATCCGTCCAGACAAAGGATCTTAAATCTGCCACAACGGAACCGTCCGCCGGAGGGATTTCCCCGCAGAAAGCGTAGGGATCCGCCTTGTAACGCATTTCTCCGTTTTTCAGTTTGATCTCATATTTATATGTTTCTCCTGGTTTTACTCCAGGAACAAACAGCTCATAAATACCGGATTTTGGCATCCGGTGCATCATATTCCGTCTTCCGTCCCAATCGTTAAATTCGCCGATCACACTCACACGCATGGCATTTGGCGCCCATACCGCAAAGCTTGTGCCTTCCACCCCATTTATGGTCAGGGGATGGGCTCCCAGCTTCTGGCTGGCATGATAATACACTCCGGCGCAGAAAGCGTCTTCCTCTTCCTGGGTGATCTGTCCGGGAAAGGCATAGGAATCATAGAAGGTTTCTGTTTTTCCAGCTCTTTTTATCTGGAAACGATATTGGGGGATCTTTCTCCCGGGGATCAGGGCTGCGTAATAGCCTGCCTCATCTTCCAGTTCCATGGGGTATTTTTTTCTTCCGGCAAGAACCACTGCTTCCTGGGCTTCCGGAAAATAGCCCTGTATGAGAACACCGTCCGGCGTCAGCCTGGGAGCCAGGATATCCTTCGGCGATGCTTCTTCCCCATATACAATTCCCTCAATTCTCGGCCAATCCATATACTTATAAATATTCTCGTCCATAAGCTCCTCCAATACTGTAGTATTCGAAATACTTGTAAAAACATATTTCACTTCGTGTTTTTGCTTCTTTTATTTTATCATTTTTTTCTGTAAAAATAAAGGAAATTGTTTGACAAAGCTTATATTCTGCGATAAATTGATTATAGGTTATGTTTCGCCATATCCGGCAAACTATAATAAAAAATGTGCAGTGCAGCTGCACAGTCAAAGGAGGATCTTCACAATGGAGAACAGATTTTTCGATGTGACAGCTCTTGGAGAGCTTTTGATCGATTTTACAGAAAACGGGACCAGCTCCCAGGGAAATCCATTAATGGAAGCGAATCCCGGCGGCGCTCCATGCAATGTTCTGGCTATGCTTGGCAGACTGGGAAAAAAGACTGCCTTTATCGGCAAGGTCGGAAAGGATATGTTCGGAAATCAGTTAAAGAGCGCGGTGGAAGAAGTGGGTATCGACACCAGAAATCTGATCATGGACGAAACCGTACATACCACCCTTGCCTTTGTCCACACCTATCCGGACGGAGACCGGGATTTTTCTTTTTACCGGGATCCCGGGGCAGATATGATGCTCCGCAAAGAAGAAATCCAGGAGGATCTGATCCGCAGTTCACGGATTTTCCATTTTGGGACGCTTTCTTCCACCCACGAAGGCGTCAGAGAGGCTACCCGTTATGCTCTTGACATAGCCAAAGAAGCTGGCTGTATCATTACCTTTGACCCGAACCTGCGCCCTCCTTTGTGGAAATCTCTTGAGGATGCCCGCAGAGAGATCGAATATGGCTTGACCAAATGTGATGTATTAAAGATTTCCGACAATGAGGTGGAATTTTTATTTAACACCACGGACTATGATGAAGGTGCAAGGCTGATCCGGGAAAAGTATCACATTCCCCTGGTGCTGATCACCATGGGCAAAGAGGGAAGCCGCGCCTATTATAAAGATCTGCGTGTGGAAGTTCCTTCCTTCCTGCAGGAAAATACGATCGAGACCACCGGAGCCGGAGATACCTTCTGTGCCGGTGCATTAAATTATGTTCTGGAGCACGGCCTTGAGGATCTTACAGAAGAGGATCTTGAAAAGCTCCTCACTTTTGCCAATGCAGGCGCTTCTCTTATCACCACCCGCAAAGGCGCTCTCCGCGTTATGCCCTCCCGCCAGGAGGTTCTGGATTTTATCGCTTCCAGAAAATAAAAATATCTGCAGCTGGAAAAAGGAGCCGGTCATGGCTCCTTTTCCTATCTGTGATCTAAATTTTATTTCCTTTTCTTTTTAGATATTCTGCCGCCAGGTACAGCACACTGTAGGTCACGTTTCCCAGACGTTTCCTGTTCCTGTATACGTTTCTCAGGAGCCGGAATTTTTTGGAAAACTTTTTGACACTTGGGACAGATTTTCCGGAATGTTTCTTTCCGTTCATAAGGATCTCCTTATTTTACCACACGTACCTTGGCAACTCCCTCTACGGCATTCAGTTCATCCAGTGCCTGTTTGGAAGCAGCACTTTCCAGGTCGATAAGGGTATAGGCATATTCGCCCTTGCTCTTGTTGGTCATATCGGCAATGTTCAGTCCCTCTGCACCCAGTATCTTGGTGAACTGGCTGATCATATTCGGTACATTTTTATGGGTGATCGCGATTCTTCCCACAGCTACACAGGTTCCCATGTCGCAGTTGGGGAAGTTTACGGAATTTTTGATGTTTCCGTTTTCCAGGAAATCACGCAGCTCCTTAACGGCCATTTCCGCACAGTTTTCTTCGGATTCCTCGGTGGAAGCGCCCAGGTGCGGTGTGACCAGGATGCCTTCTCTTCCTGCCACCAGCGGGTTTGCAAAGTCTGTTACATATTTCTTCACCTTGCCGCTCTCCAGGGCTTCGATCAGCGCCTCCTCGTCTACCAGAAGATCTCTTGCAAAGTTCAAAAGAACCACGCCGTCTTTCATCTTCTGGAAAGCTTCCCGGTTGATCATCTTTCTGGTGCTGTCCAAAAGAGGCACATGGATCGTAATATAATCACACTGAGAATAAATCTCATCCAGAGTCTTGCTGTGTTTGATGGTGCGGGAAAGATTCCATGCCGCATCAATAGAAAGATAGGGATCGTAGCCGTATACTTCCATTCCCAGATGCGTAGCGGAATTTGCCACCAGGGCTCCGATCGCGCCCAGTCCGATGATACCCAGCTTCTTGCCGCTGATCTCGCATCCTGCAAACTGCTTTTTCTGCTTTTCCGCAAGCTTATCGATATCTTCTTTATCCTTCTGGGCTGCCACCCATTCGATCCCGCCTACGATGTCACGGGATGCAAGGAGCATTCCGGCAAGAACCAGTTCCTTCACGCCGTTGGCATTGGCGCCGGGGGTATTGAACACTACGATTCCTTTTTCCGCGCATTCCTTGATCGGAATATTATTTACGCCGGCACCTGCCCGGGCGATGGCCTTAACAGATTCCGGAAGCTCCATATCATGCATCTTGGCGCTTCGCACCAAAATGGCATCTGCTTGGTCTACCGCATCTGTTTTTCTATAATCTTCGCTGAATAATTTCAATCCTTTCTCCGCAATGGGATTCAGGCAATGATACTGAAACATTACGCATTCTCCTCCTCAAATTTTTTCATAAAGGCTACCAAAGCCTCTACGCCGGCCTTGGGCATCGCATTATAAATGCTGGCCCGCATACCGCCCACGGTTCTGTGTCCTTTCAGATTGACCAGGCCCTGGGCTGCCGCTTCCTTCACGAACTTGGCATCCATCTCTTTGTCTCCTGTAACGAAAGGCACATTCATAAGAGAACGGTCCTTGGGAACTACCGTTCCTTTAAAGAGCTTGCTGGAATCCAGGAAATCATAAAGGATCTTTGCTTTCTCTTCATTGCGCTTTTTCATTTCTTCCAGTCCGCCCATGGCCTTCAGCCACTTGAACACTTTGCCGCATACATAGATACAGTAAGCGTTGGGGGTATTGTACAGGGATCCTGCGTCTGCATGGGTCTTGTAGGTGAGCATGGTAGGTGTCCCCGGAAGAACGTCCTCGGAGATCAGGTCCTCACGGATGATCACAATGACCATGCCGGCAGGCCCGATATTTTTCTGCACGCCGCCGTAGATGATCCCATACTTGGATACATCCACCGGCTCAGAAAGGAAACAGGAGGATACATCCGCAACCAATGTCTTTCCTTTTGTATTGGGAAGTTCCTTGAACTTGGTTCCGTAAATCGTATTGTTTTCGCAAATATATACATAATCCGCATCCGGGCTTATGGGCAGGTCGCTGCAGTCCGGGATGTAGGAAAAGGTTTTGTCCTCAGAGGAAGCGATCTTGTTTGCTTTTCCGTATTTCTGGGCTTCCTGATACGCTTTCTTTGCCCACTGGCCGGTAACGATATAGTCGGCTACCTTGTTCTTCATCAGGTTCATGGGGATCATGGCAAACTGCTGGGAAGCGCCTCCCTGCAGAAACAGGACCTTGTAATTGTCCGGGATATTCATCAGTTCCCGGAGATCCTTTTCCGCCTCGTCGATGATCTCCTGGAAAGCCGCGCTTCTGTGGCTCATTTCCATAACGGACATGCCGGTTCCCCGGTAGTCCATCATCTCATCTGCAACTTCTTTCAATACCTCTTCCGGAAGGACTGCCGGTCCTGCGGAAAAATTATACACTCTGCTCATCTTTCTTCATATCCTCCTCATCAAATACTTCATCTATGTTTGCTCCGGCAGGAACCATCGGAAATACGCTTAAATCCTGATCGATCCAGCAGTCCAGCACAATCGGTCCCTCTGACGAAAGGGCATGCCTTAATGCCGGCTCTACCTCCTCGATTTTTGTTATGCGCATCGCTTCTGCTCCCATACCTTCTGCAATTTTTACAAAGTCTACTTTGTCATTTAAAACGGTCTGTGAATATCTCTGTCCATAGAATAAGGTCTGCCACTGACGAACCATTCCCAGCACATGATTGTTCAGGACGATCTGGATCAAGGGTTTCCCGCAGCGGACCGCAGTAGCGATCTCGTTCATATTCATGCGGAAGCAGCCGTCGCCGGCAATGTTCACCACCGTTTTGTCCGGTCTTCCCATCTTGGCTCCGATGGACGCTCCCAGCCCGTATCCCATGGTACCGAGGCCTCCGGAGGTGAGTAAAGTCCTGGGATACTTATATTTGTAATACTGGGCAGCCCACATCTGGTTCTGTCCCACCTCCGTGGTGATGATTGCCTCCCCTTTGGTCAGCTCATAAAGCTTCTCAATAATATATGGACCGGTAAGCTGTGTATGATCGTAGCTTAAAGGATATTTTTCCTTCATTTCCTGGATATGGGAGACCCACTGAGGGTGCTCCTTGGACGGAAGGTTTTCCAGGATCCTGCGCAGGGTTTCTTTGATATCCCCTACCACATAAGCGTCCACCACCACATTTTTGTTGATCTCGGCCGCATCGATATCGATCTGAAGGATCTTGGCGTTTTTGGCAAAGGTCTGAGGATTTCCCGTTACCCGGTCGCTGAACCTGGCTCCCAGAACGATCAAAAGGTCGCACTCCATCACTCCAAGGTCTGAAGTTTTGGTTCCGTGCATTCCCAGCATTCCAGTGTAAAGAGGATCCTCACCGGAAAATGCGCCTTTTCCCATAAGGCTGTCGCACACCGGAGCCTGGATCCTGTGGGCAAGTTCTGTAATTTCCTTGGATGCTCCCGAGATCACAGAGCCGCCTCCCACAAAGATAAAGGGTTTCTCTGCTTCCTGGATCATCCGGATGGCGGTCTCCACATCTTCATTGTGGATCTCACTGGTCTCCCGGTTTACGGTAGCTGGTTTTCGGGGCTGGTACTCATAAAGAGCCCCGGTCACGTCCTTGGTCACATCCACCAGGACCGGACCCGGCCTTCCGCTTTTTGCTATATAAAACGCTTTTCGGATCGTATCTGCCAGCTGGCGGATATCCTTCACAATATAGCTGTGCTTGGTGATGGGCATAACGATCCCGGCGATATCCACCTCCTGGAAAGAATCCTTTCCCAGCAGGGAATTTCCCACATTTGCGGTGATGGCTACGATGGGTACGGAGTCCATCTGGGCCGTGGCGATCCCGGTTACCAGGTTCGTTGCCCCTGGGCCGGAGGTTGCCAGGCAGACACCTACCTTTCCGGTAGCTCTTGCATATCCGTCTGCAGCGTGGGATGCTCCCTGTTCATGGGAGGTAAGTACATGATGGATCTCATCTCTATATTTGTAAAGAGCATCGTATACATTCAGGATGGCTCCTCCGGGATAGCCGAATACGGTATCCACTCCCTGCTCTTTCAGGCATTCGATGATGATTTCTGCACCTGTAAGCTGCATCTAATCTCTCCCTTCTTATTTTGCTTTCGGTATTTCAAGGATGGCGCCTCTGTTTCCGGAGGTTACCATTGCCGCATATCTTGCCAGATATCCGCTGGTCACCTTAGGTTCTCTTGGCTGCCATTTTTCTCTTCTTACGCGCATTTCTTCATCGGAAACCTTGACCTCCAGTTTCAGGTTGGGAATGTCAATACTGATGATATCGCCCTCTTCTACCAAAGCGATCGGGCCGCCCACTGCCGCTTCCGGAGAAACGTGTCCAATGGAAGCTCCTCTGGAGGCACCGCTGAATCTTCCGTCTGTGATCAGAGCCACACTGGAGCCCAGTCCCATTCCGGCGATGGCGGAGGTGGGATTCAGCATTTCCCGCATGCCCGGACCGCCTTTTGGTCCTTCGTAGCGGATGACTACCACATCTCCGGCTACGATCTTTCCGCCTTTGATCGCTTCAATGGCATCTTCTTCACAGTCAAATACCCGGGCCGGTCCTTCGTGCACCATCATTTCCTCCACTACCGCAGAACGTTTTACCACACCGCCGTCTGGAGCCAGATTGCCTTTTAATACGGCGAGTCCTCCGGTGGCGCTGTATGGATGGTCAATGGGACGGATCACTTCCGGATCCCGGTTCACACAGTCTTTGATATTTTCCCCTACGGTTTTTCCGGTTACGGTCATACAATCTGTATAAAGAAGTCCTTTTTTGTTCAATTCATTCATCACGGCATAGACACCGCCGGCTTCGTTAAGGTCCTCAATGTAGGTGGGGCCTGCCGGTGCCAGATGGCAGAGATTCGGGGTCTTTTCACTGATCTCATTGGCAAAGCTGATATCAAAATCCATGCCGATCTCATGGGCAATGGCCGGAAGATGGAGCATGCTGTTGGTTGAGCAGCCCAGGGCCATATCCACGGTCAGGGCATTTAAAATAGCTTTTTCTGTCATAATGTCCCTTGGGCGGATATTTCTTCTGTACATTTCCATTACCTGCATGCCGGCATGTTTTGCCAGGCGGATACGTTCGGAGTATACAGCAGGAATGGTACCGTTTCCTCTAAGGCCCATGCCCAGAACTTCGGTCAGGCAGTTCATACTGTTTGCTGTATACATGCCGGAACAGGAGCCGCAGGTGGGACATGCCTTGTTTTCAAACTCTGTCAGTTCCTCTTCAGTGATCTTTCCTGCAGCATAAGAGCCTACCGCTTCAAACATACTGGAAAGACTGGTCTTATGTCCGTGGATATGGCCTGCCAGCATGGGGCCGCCGCTTACGAATACAGTGGGCACGTTGATCCTGGCTGCTGCCATCAAAAGTCCCGGAACGTTTTTGTCACAGTTAGGCACCATGACCAGGGCGTCAAACTGATGGGCCAAGGCCATTGCCTCTGTGGAATCTGCGATCAGATCCCTGGTAACCAGAGAATATTTCATTCCGATGTGTCCCATGGCGATCCCGTCGCAGACAGCAATGGCAGGGAACACCACTGGTGTGCCGCCGGCCATGGCAACCCCTTGTTTTACCGCATTTACGATCTTATCCAGGTTCATGTGTCCCGGTACGATCTCATTGTAAGAACTTACGATTCCTACCAGAGGCCGCTCCATTTCTTCCTTTGTCATTCCCAGTGCATTGAAAAGGGATCTGTGGGGAGCCTGCTGTGAGCCTTTTTTTACTGCATCACTTTTCATAATATATTTTCCTCTTTTCTGGTTCTAATATATGATCCTTAAATCGCATTGGCGATCAAATCTCCCATTTCTGATGTCCCTGCCAGTTTCTTGCCTTCTGACAGGATGTCTCCGGTGCGCCAGCCGTCGGAGAGCACTTTCTGTACGGCTGCCTCTACTACGTCTGCCTCCTGGTCCAGGTCCAGAGAGTAGCGAAGCATCATGGCTGCGGACAGGATCGTGGCGATAGGATTCGCTTTATTCTGTCCGGCAATATCCGGCGCAGAGCCGTGGCTGGGCTCGTAAAGGCCAAATTTTGTTTCATTCAGGCTGGCAGAGGACAGCATTCCGATGGATCCAGTGACCATGCTTGCCTCGTCTGATAAAATATCTCCAAACATGTTCTCTGTAAGGATCACATCGAACTGGCCCGGATCCCGCACCAGCTGCATAGCACAGTTGTCCACCAGCATATGCTCCAGGGTAACCTCCGGATAATCCTTTGCCACTTCTTCCACAACACTGCGCCATAAACGCGAGGAATCCAATACGTTGGCCTTGTCTACGCTGGTCACTTTTTTGGAGCGCTTCCTGGCGATCTCAAAAGCCTTTACCGCAATGCGCCGGATTTCCTTTTCATTGTAGGTCAGGGTATCAATGGCTGTTTTTACACCGTTTTCTTCTACTGTACGGCGTTCTCCGAAATAAAGGCCGCCGGTCAGCTCTCTGACAATGATCATGTCAAAGCCGTCTCCGATGATCTCATCCCTTAATGGGCAGGCTGCTTTTAATTCATTATACAGGTAGGCCGGGCGCAGATTTGCAAACAGATTTAATTCCTTGCGGATGGAAAGAAGTCCGGCTTCCGGACGCTTGGACGGTTCCAGTTTGTACCAGGGTGAGGTTTTTGCATCGCCGCCGATGGAGCCCATCAGCACTGCGTCAGATGCTTTTGCACAGGCGATGGCTTCTTCTGTCAGCGGTACGCCGTATGCATCAATAGACGCCCCTCCCAGCAAAACCTCCGAATATATAAAGGTATGATGATATTTTTCACATACCTTATCCAATACTTTTTTTGCCTCTCTTACGATCTCCGGGCCGATTCCGTCTCCCGGGATCAATGCGATCTTATATTCCATAATTTCTTTTCTCCTCGCTTCACCTGATAGGATATTGTTAATATAATAACCCACTTTTCCGCAGATTTCAACCTATTAAAGTGAAAAATTGTTAATTAAAAAAAGTAAGTGCCGCAGTCTACGGCACTTACTCTTATTTTTTTCTGTTATGCAGAGGCTTCTTCTGCTTTTTCTACTTCTGCAATGGCCTGCTTCCGCATTGGAATACGGCAGTTTTTATTGTTTCCGAATTCTACGATCACGTCTTCGTCTGTCATGTCGATAATGACACCGTAAAAACCGCTTGTGGTCACTACACTGTCTCCTACCTCCATGCTGCTGAGCATTGCCTGTACACGCTTCTGCTCTTTTTTCTGAGGACGGATCATCAGAAAATACATAATTGCAAAAATCACTACCAGCCATATGATGGTAAAGCCCAATCCCATACCGCTTTCAGCGCTCATGAACAACTCCTCCTGTTTCTTCTTAAAATCAATGGTATTTGTATATGTGATCCTGGATGTCAGGACACTATAGCATATCATACACAAAAAAGGATGGTTATTCAAGTGTTTTTGCTATTTTTTCCAAAATAACTTGCAGGATGTTTTTATTTAACAACTATCTTTTTCTGGCCGGACCACTTGCTGAATACTTTCTTTCCTGCTTCTTTTGCATAGGCATGGGCGCCGATGTAATAGGTGCCGGCTTTTACATTGCGGAAGGTGATCGTGACAGTGCGCTGGTTTTTCTTTACATATGCGTATGAGGTAGGCTTTGCAGGATTATGGGATCTTCCCAGTACCGCGTCATAGCCCGCCGCTCCTTTCACGCCTGTCAGGGTAAGGGTGACGGTATTTCCGTTCACCTTTGCATTCTTTATCTTCGGTGCTTTCAGGGTACCGGTAGGGAGCTCCACCCATTCCGGCTGTGACCAGGAACTGTAGATCCTCTCGCCGTTTACCCGTATAAAGGCACGTACTTTAACTGCGTATACGCCTGCCGGGATTTTTGTAGTCGCACGGTAAAGCAGAGGCGTTCTTCCGAACAGGGTGTAGTCCTCCGGGGATGTCCAGGCTCCTCCCTTTGTGCTGTAAGCGTATTCATAGCCCCGTTCTCCCTCGGCACCTTCTGCGATGCGGACTTTCAGATAGCCCTTCTTTGCATAGTGCCCGATGATGGTCGGGGTATCCGGCGCTTCCGTTTCCGGGAGATCCCCGGCTGCTACTTCCGCCTGTTTCTGGGCCGACCATTTGCTGAAGGTCTTGACTCCGTTTTCTTTGCTGTATGCATGTACGCCTATATAATAGATTCCGTCCGCCACGTTCTCAAATACGAGCGTAGTGGTCTTCTGGTTCTTGATCACGTAAGAATAAGGAGTCGGCTTGATGGGATTGCCATTCACGCCCATTACGGCGTCATAGCCTTCTGCCCCGTCCGGTCCTTTTACTTTAACGGTCACAGTCCTTCCCTGTACCTTTACGCTTAAGATTTCCGGCGCGTCCAGGGTGCCGGTGGGAAGCTCTGTCCACTGTTCTTCGGACCAGGCGCCGTATCGTTTCCCTTCCGCACTTTCTTTGTAGGCACGTACCCTTACCACGTAGATCCCTGCAGGGACTTTGGTGCTTGTATAGGAAAGTTCCTTTGTCTCACCCAGTACCGTGTAATCCTCTGCTGTTGTCCAGTCTCCGCCAGCTGTGCTGTATGCATATTCATAGCCATCTGCTCCGGTAATGGCTGCTCCCAGTTTTACTTCCAGGTAGCCCTTTCTGGATATTATCTCCGATACGGCCGGGACTTCGGGAGTCTGGGAGATCTCTTCCCATTTTGCGTAAAGGGTATGAGAGGAGGTCACGGTATCCTTTGCAAAATCCCATGGATTGGTGCAGGAGGATTCCTTGTACCAGCCGGCAAGGGTGTATCCGTCCCTTGTGGGAGCCTGCGGTTCCCTTACTTTGCTTCCGTAGGTCAACGACTGGGAGGATACGGCGGAGCCGCCCTGGGAGTCGAAACGGATGGTGTAGTAGGTGACGGGCGGGTTCACTGGCTCCGTTGGCGTAGGCGTAGGACTGGGTGTTGGCGTAGGTGTAGGCTGCACACTTATTTCTTCAAGCCCCGCTGCTGCTTTGGAAAGTTCTTCTTTTATCTCATTAATTTCTTCTTGTGTCAATCTTCCTGCTAAAGCATCTTCTGCTCTCTTCAATGCCGCGGAAAATACAGCCCAGCTTTCTGGTGTATAATCAGATTGCGTTTTATCCTTATTTTCATCATAAAGAGATTCCAGCTCAGCTTTATCAACTTTAACGATCTTCAGCGATTCAACAGCATCTTCACGGTCTATGAATATGTAGCTTCCGGCTTTCAAGGAGATCGCATCCGAATCCCTGGTATACTCCATGTAGCTTCCATCTTCAGCATACATCCATATGCCAGCATCTCCAGTACCTTTCCGTTTTATCTGATATTCATAAAAGCCTTCTTCAGAAATATTTAGTACTGTCGCCGGATTTCCATCATAATTTGCATCTACATTTGAGAAAGATAATTCCATTCCTAAAGTTATGTCTGGCAAATTCAGACTATCTGCTAACTCGTCCACATGTACAACCTTTGCGACTGCATCTAACTTAATTGATGGATCCATCGCTAATGAAAAACTTACCCTTGTCTCTCCTAGCTTTTCTCCTGCATATTCACCTTCCGTAGTAACGGTAATGCTGCCTCTCCCACAGATATTATCTTCTATTCCATAGGTATCAGATCCTGCAGTAAACTTCCAATTATTAAATGCGTAAAAGTCATCGCCATATAGGATTGGTTCCGATTCCGCAACAGATAAAGTAATTTTGTTGTCTTCTTCCGTCAGCGGTTCTATTTCAGCCGATTTCTTTTGCCCGTAATAAATAACGTAAACCACGTCTCCTTGATCGGCGTGTACATATACGGTTGAATCGGCGCCAATATTATCAATATTGTATACATTAGCGCCAACTAAAATCTGCGCCTGCTCTGCCGTACTGTCTCCATTTGATGCAAATAATAATTCTCTGGTGCTTGGAGAATCGGTAAAAGTGATTTTATACAGCGCCTCTTTCTGTGCAGCAAACTGGAATGATTTTGCATGTCCTGGGTCC
>DXBU01000134.1 GCA_019116385.1 Candidatus Blautia faecigallinarum
CATCTTTTTCTCCTTTCGGATTTGTCTGCTTCCAACCGGCCAGTTATAAGCTGGTTAAAGAATATCATAAAGTTCTTACAAATTCTCTTAATGAATTCTTAACTTTTCTTAACTGAATATGTCTGCGTTATCCCTCCAAAATTCAATCGTATTTCTCAATATGTACCGACGCGATTGCGGACTGATTCGGCTCTCCATTTTCTCTTAACGTTCACTTTTCTTATAAGATCAGCCTATATTTTACACAGATTTAACCGGAAGCAGATAGTCGTTTCATGTTGCCTGCTATATAATCCAAAATGGGAAATTGTATTTTAACAGCAGAAACAGTGCACACACTTTTGCTCTTTCAAGGCCGCTTCCTTTTTGCGCTTTTGAAACGGGACAAATGGTATAGTAAATAGGAGTGTAATAATTATGAAACAAATTATTGTTTATGGTAGTCAGTATGGAAGTACACGTCGATATGCGGAAAAGCTGTCCGAACAAACCGGTATTCCCGCAGTCGGCTACAAAGACGCACCAAGTCTTTCCGACATGAAGACCATTATCTATCTGGGCAGCCTGTATGCCGGCGGCGTTCTGGGTCTTGCGAAAACCCTGCGGAACTTTTCTCTTCAGGATGGACAAAAACTGCTCCTCGTTACCGTAGGGCTGGCCGACCCCGACGAGCCGGAAAATCAGCACAATATCTGCACTTCTCTACAAAAACAGCTTCCTGCAGGGCTGTTTGGCCGGGCAAAGATTTTTCATCTTCGGGGCGGGATCGATTATCAAAAACTCTCTTTCGGGCACCGAACAATGATGAAACTGCTATACCAATCCCTGCGAAAAACGCCGATTGAAAAACAAACGGCGGAAAACCGGGCGCTCATAGAAACCTATGGCAGGAAGGTGGATTTCACAGACTTCCGTGCGTTGGAACCGATTGTTCGGGAAATACAAGAGGAAACAATATGAACAGCTTTGCCAAAAATATCTTGAAAATTTTTCTGGTCGGACTTGTTGTCACCATCGTCCGCATCATCGGTCAACTTTCTATCCCGGCAGGTGAGCAGACAGTCCTGGAACCCAGCATTTTTGCACAAAACGGCACCATGCCGCTGGCTTTTACTGTCTATGGGATTTTCGCTTACTCCCTGATCGCCTCCCTGTTTCTGCTTATCCGGAATCGGTTGAGCGGAAATCGGGTTTTGCAGGGACTGAAATACGGCCTTTCCTGCTGCATTGTGTGGATCGTTTATCTTTTAGAGCCTCTGCCGCATATAGCAGGCATTGATCGGATCACTTACCCGGCAGCCGACAGCCTGGCGCTGATTGTCATGGGACTGCTGCTGGGATGGCTGTTTGGAAACCCTGCACAACGGGCAGACAAAGAGAAGCCGCTTTTCCCTGTTCTTCCGGTGTCGGCTGTCACAGGGTGCTTCTTTATCGGGCGGATGATACAATATCTCGTCTTTGACATTTATTCTTCCTTTGACGAGAAGCCACTGGAAACAGTACTGTGGTGTCTGTTGACAGGTATCGCAATCTCCTGTGTGATGGCATGGCTGAATCTTTACATCCGCAACGAAAATCGAATTCTGCAGGCGCTTATCCTCGGCGGCCTGCTGTTTGGCGTGGATCTGATCCTCTTCAACTTCTTTATGCCGCTGGTTTTTGACGCCGCTATCCCCGACCTGATCCTCCGCACCTTCATTGATATCCTGGCAGTAACGGTCGGATGTTTGGCATTTTCAAATCAACGAAATGTAAATCCAGCAGAACAGGAGTAAGGGCAATGCAGAAAAAAAGAAGTATTCGATTTGGAAAATGGCTGCTGACTCTGCTGGTTTGCCCCGGCGTTTGCCTGATTTCGGGATCTGTACTTGCTCTCACAAAGGATGCTCAGGATCTTTTAACTGTTCGGCTGCTAAGAACGCCGTTTTTGGCATTGATGGTTGTTGTTGCTTTTTCTTTTATCCCACTCCTGATGTATTGGATGAACTGCTCCGGCACCTCTTTCGTGCAGCGGGTTTATCTCGCACAAAACCAGCTGCGCTATTCCGGTTGCAAATGTCAAGCACTTTTTTACTTTGTTAGGTAAGATGTTTTTTACATCGTATGGTAAGGAGTTTTTTATATACCATGGTAAGCAGATCTTTACATCGCAAGGTAAGCACCTTTTTACACGGTATGGTAAGCAGACTTTGTCATCTGCTCAACCCTGTGGATAAAGATCCGGATGCTTCAGCCGGTAAGATTCTCCCCTGAAAGAATAACACTTTGCATGGTGGAGGATCCGGTCCAGCATGGCAGTTGTAAGCACTGGATCCCCCATCATCTCTGCCCAGTCAACGATCTCCTTATTGGTGGTAAAGATGATGGAGCTGGTTTCATAGGTGTCGCTGATAAAGGTAAAAAAGCGGTTCGCCTGTCCACGGCTGATTGGTGTGTAACCGATCTCATCAATAATGACAAGCTGTGCCTTTCGGATATTTTTCAGGCGGAATCCTGCAGCCCGCTCAGTTTCTGCAGTATCGAGGATACGGATCAGGTTCGTCATCTTTTCAAAACATACCGTATAACCGCTGTTGACAGCCTGCAGGCCCAGACCGCAGGCTACCATGGTCTTGCCGAGGCCCGGAGGCCCGGCAAAGACAAGGTTTCCACAGTTGTCCAGCCAGGATAATTCCTTCAGGACAGTAAGCTGTGCCTGAGTGATCCCGGATTCCAGTTCCTCAGGATCGAATTCTTCCAGAGGGCGGATGTTTGGCGGGAAATGCGCTGCAGAGTAGTTTCGCTTCCTGCGCCGCTCATTCCGGCCCTTTACTTCCGTTTCCAGGACTGCCAGGAGAAACTCCCTACAGGATGAATCCTGTAGATCTGCCGTCTCCAGAAGATCCGGGAGCATACGGGCCGCATGTTTCAGAGTGAAGGTCTCCAGCAGAGCAGTAAGCCGCTGTACCGGGATATGGCTGGTATCCATGCTTTTTAAGATCTCGCGGTTCACTGTACAGCCGCCCCCTTCCGTTCCGTGCGTTCCCGGAATGCTTTCGCATAAACGGAAAGGTCAGTATAGACGACACTTCCGGAGGGTATCTGGGCACGGCAGTCATCGGTTGCCAGTTCCCGTCCTGCTTTTGCAAGACTGTAGACAACCTTGAACTGAGAAAACTGATAGCGGTATTTCTGACAGCATTCCTTCATTACCTGGGCGACAAGAGATTTATCCGGATTCTCTGCATCCAGGAATTGCTCGATTGCACGCAGCTGCTTGGAAATATGCCGTGGATTCTCCTTTTTTATACCGTTGATAAAGTGCTGGAAATCATAACAGTTCCACTTGCTGCGAAGGCGCTCCATGATCTCGATCCAGTCACCGGATTCCTGTTTCCGGTGTTCCGGAAGCTGATTGATGCTTCCCTTCCGCTCGCTGAGGTTATGGGAACAGATATAGTTTAACTGTTCATCATAGATATGGATCTTTCCGCTGACAACCTTATACCGCACGGTCTTGAAAGCATAGCTGCGGGGCACGGAATATTTGCAGGATTTATATAAAACATACGGCAGGGCTGCGATCTCATAAGTACGGAATGTATTCGGCGATGTTTCATATACTGAGGGAAGCAGCGGCTGCATTGCCGCTTTCTCAATCCCGTTATAAATGTCTGCAGGGATACGCAGAGTAGCGCGGTGGATCCGCCGGTTTTTCCGTTCCAGCCATCCGGGAAGGGAACGCCATACATCATCAATGCAGGTGATCTTCCGCGCGCTGAAGAAATTTTTCTTCACGAATCCAACGGAGTTCTCAATCGGTCCCTTGCTTTCCGGGTCAGCCTTATTGCACACCCAAAGGCGGATATCCTGTTCCGTACAGAAGTCCTCAAAAGTTCTGGTCTTAATGACCTCGCCATAGGTTTCACTTGAGACAAACACGGCATCCTGGTCAATGACAAGCTCTTTCGGCCGGCCTCCAAGCTTACAGAAGCACCGATAGATTGCCTGGCAGGCTTCCGCAGAGTTGTATTTATGGTCCTGTGCATAGACGCATAAAAAGCGGCTGTAACGCAGCAACAGGCAGATAAAGTGGATCTGCTTTGCCTGTGAGAGTGCCTGCTCGCCAAAATCGATCAGCATCTGTTCGCCGGGCGGTGTATCAAAAACATAGTCGTACACCCGCCGGTGTTCCGGCTCCCGGTTGACCTGCCCGGAATCCTCGAGATAATGGATGTAATTCCTGAGTGTCTGTTCATTCCCGGGGAGCTTGTCATAAGTCCCGTTTTCGATGAATTTCTCTTCCAGGACATCATAAACGGATGACATGCAGAAGCTTTTCCCACTGTTGGTTTCCAGGATCCGAAGGATTGTGCTCCGAAAAGGTTCTGAATCAAAGGTTTTGAGCTTTGCGAGTTTTGCGCCGGGATCATCAGGGACAACATCCATGTCGTAATACTTACTGATCGTAGGACGGCTCGGCGGCTTTTCGCCGCGCGCCTCATAATAGCGGATGATATCCGTTTTTGTGTAACCCATTAGTTTCAGGTCCTGTATCTGTTGCATCTGTGTTTTCGTCAGCATAAAGTTCTCCTCTCTTGTGTACTGCTTACCAGTATACAAGAAGCAAACCGATGCTGACTTCCTCCTGTGATAAAACTTGCCACAGAGGATAGAAAGAAGTCCTTACCATGGGTTGTAAAAAACTGCTTACTGTGTCATGTAAAAAAGTGCTTACCGTGCAATGTAAAAAGGTGCTTACTGTACCATGTAAAAAACTCCTTACCATGTGGCTGTAAAATCACCTTACCACGCACAATTCCGGTTACAGCGGAAGCATGGAGGAACGGGTGGAATTTACCTTTACGCTGCTTCAGTTGGAGCGCTGTCGTGTCGGGAAAAGGGCTATCCACATCCGTGGGCAATTTATGAAAGAAACTAAAGACGTTTATGGAACCCATAAGAGGGGGCCTCTTACTAAAACATTATGGCTGCCCCGTACTTTCCAGGCAGAGCAGGAGCAAGTTTTGTTACTGTTTCTGCGCGATAAGGCATCACAGGTTCAGGAGCCCCTGATTGTCCGGAAAAAGCTCTGAACTTTCGAGAAAGTCCGGTTTTGTGCAAAATCCGGAAATGATGCCGTATTAAAAAATGTATATCGGCATGTTTTGGAAGACAAGACTGAACAGATGAATCAAATTGCAAACGGATATTTTGAAAGATTATGCAACACGAAATGCAACACAAAAGAAAAGAACGCCATAAAGTTTGCCAGCAAGATTACTCTAAAGCAAACGCTTCTCACTGAAGCCCAGCGTGCCGAAGCAGAATCAATGTACCGTAAGGGCATGACTAAGTCGGCCATTGCCGATACCTTTGGATGCCATTATACTAC
>DXBU01000135.1 GCA_019116385.1 Candidatus Blautia faecigallinarum
CAGTCTCAAGCAGCCACCCAGTAACCGGGCATATACATACAAGGAAGTGATCTTTTATGAATTTCAACAGCAAAACATACCGTTACGCAGACCGTATCGGAAATCTCAAAGCGGAAGCCGTGGGCGTAGTAAAGGGGGAAAAGTATTTCCCTGTCTTTCCGGGGAATCTTGTTTTTAAGCCCCTTACCAAATCCAAGCCCTTCTCAACTCCTTTATTCGCCTACGCAGAAGTATTCTGGTCCCATGTGATCGACAGGTATTTTATGCCGGCACCTCATTATCAGCTGGCCTTCTGCCAGGGTTATGAAGCAGAAACAGGAAAATATTATGACTACGGAACGGTTGTTCCTATGGTCTATGGGGAAAAGGAACATTTAATGAACCTGCTGGAATTTTTCCGGGACTATCCGGATAAGAAGGCAGATATCGATCAATACCTGAATTATTGCCAGATGTTCTACGACTACACTGATATCTTTGAGACAGACTTCTTTCAGGAGCATACCAGGCTCGCAGAAGAGCTGGCTACCCACGTCCTAGTATCTATCCTGAAAGGTGACCAGAATTATCACTATGAAAATGTGGCTTTCGTCTGCGATAGTTCCAACCGGATCCTTCGTATAGCCCCCATGATCGACCATGAGTTTTCCACTTATTTTATGTTCCCGGATGCGGCAGGCAGACATCTGTACTGGTTCGGACAGCTGCAGCGTTCCATCGCCGGAGAGCCGGTCGTTCCCGAAGAATTTGCTTTTCTCTCCAATCCAGAGGAACGCAGGCTCATGGAGAAAAGCGCCACCTGCCTTCACAAAAATCTCCTTTATATCAAAGAGCATTTTCTCAGAGCCGTACAGGATTTCACTTCCCGGTCGGCCCTCCTGGAACAGGCGATAAACGAAACCCCTGAGGATTTCTTCCTCCATAAAAGTCCAGGCTATCCGGATATCGCCAATTCTGATGGGTATTCTATTGGCAAGGCACGGTACAAGGACCAGGATGAGCACCAGGCACAGCTTTTGGAAGCCAGATATGCCCATTCCGGAAAGCCCATTGAATTTGACATGGTAAGTGTCCGGATCCTGCGGGAGATCAAAGAGACCATACGCCAAGTCCAGGAAATCTTACTTCTTTCATAGAAGCCGGGCATACATCCAAACCGTACATTGCAAAACAGGGGGACTGCACTAATCGCTTAATACAGTACCCCTGTTTCCTCTTGCTTTACCTATGCAGTTCTGTTTAAAAACCGTACATTCGAACGGATTTCGTTTTCAATGATCAGATTGATCCGTGTCTGTTCGTTCTTTATCTCTTGTATTTCACTTTTTAAAGGGGATAACTCAGCCTTTATTTTTTTCTCTAGTAAATCTGACATAGCAAGTAATAATTCATTATCGCTCATAGGACTGTCCCCCTTTACGTTTATGAAAACATTGTATCATATCTCATATATAAAATCCATTAAAAAAAAACCAAGGACGGAAGAGTTCCCAAGAAAAGATCTCCCCATACATCATAGCAAAACAAAACATGCTATTATGTCCCCATACTTCCCAGAGCACTCACACTGCCGTACATCGAACACATATGTCCCGGTAACGAATAGCCAATGAATCTGCTGGTTTTCATTTTAATTTTTTTAATACTTCGCCAATATCTCCGTCAATGCAGATCGAGCGACTGGCAATTTCTCTTGGCGCATCGGCTTCCCCCAGGTTGACGCAGGCATAAACCGCCTTGGGATTCTCCACTGTCATTCTCCAGAAGGAAAATTTCACTATGCCGGGCGTGTTAAAGCCAACGGCTGCTTCCAAAAACAGGACTCTTCTGTTTCGATGGCTGCAAAGGAAATCGGAATATCGCTGTGCCGCCCGGTGCCAGCCTGTATCCTCCACAAAGGTATCATCTGCACGCAGATTCATCGTCATTGGCGCGCCGCACACCGGACAGAAGGGTATCAGTTCTGAAGGGACCGCCATCTTTGGCGCTGTTCCTTCAGGCAGTTCTAAAGTCCCGGAAGATGTTATTCTGTATCCCTGCGCCTCTGTCATTTTTCGTACCAGTGCTTCATTGTCATAGGTTTTCCGGTGGCACGGTCTGCTGCACTGGAATAATCCATAATCTCCCTGGGTATAAAATAACCTTTTTTTATCGAACCCGGCCTTTTGGAAGCAATGATCCACATTGGTCGTCAGCACAAAATAGTCTTTCTCCTTCACCAGGTCATACAGTTCGCTATAAACAGGCTTTGGTGTGTCCATATAGCGGTTGATATAGATGTACCGGCTCCAATAGGCCCAATGCTCTTCTAATGTCTCAAAAGGATAAAATCCTCCGGAATACATATCTCTAAACCCGTATTTCTTAATAAAATCCCCAAAATATTTTTCAAAACGATCCCCTGTATAGGTGAATCCGGCGGAAGCAGAAAGGCCGGCTCCGGCCCCGATCACGATCGTATCCGCTGTCTTTAGTTCCTGCTTCAGCCGCAATATATTATCGTAACAGCCGGTTGTAGATTTCATAGTCCCGGTCTTTAAAAACATTAAAGATCACCTCGATCCTTCCTGGATTTTTCTCCTGCCACCCCTTGACTGTCTCTACGGCGATTTTCGCCGCCAGCTCATTGGGGAAGTGAAATTCGCCGGTAGAGATACAGCAGAAGGCCACGCTTTTCAGGTGATAGGAAGCCGCCAGATCCAGGCAGGAACGATAGCAGTCCGCCAGCAGCGCGCAGTCCCTTCCGGTGACTGTCCCGCGGATGGCCGGGCCTACCGTGTGCAGTACATAACGGCACGGCAGATTATATGCTTTTGTGATCTTTGCTCTCCCCACAGGCTCTTCTGTCTGCTGGCCGTCCATAAGGCGGGCGCACTCCAGACGGAGCTGGACGCCGGCATAGGTGTGGATGGCATTGTCAATGCACCCATGACAGGGAACAAAGCATCCCAGCATCTGGCTGTTTGCCGCATTTACCACGGCATCTGCCGCCAGGGTGGTAATATCGCTCTGCCACAGATACAGTCCCGGCTGTATCGGCAGAAGGTCTTCGATCCTTGTAATGTCTTTTTCCTTGAGCCGTTCTTTCAGATACGCATCCTGCACCTTCAGGAAATCTTCCCCGACGGGAAGGGGCGGCCGCATATTCATCAGGCTGCGCAAAAGCCGCCGCTTGTCCGTCATATCCCCAGGGATCGCAATGTTTTTATACTCGTATGTTTCGTTCAGCAGATAGCGGATCAGATACTCCGCCCGTTCTTCCTGTGTCATAGCCTGCATGATAAACCTCCTCGTCTTTCTCTGTCCCAGGGCAGAGCGCATCTTTTCCAAAACAGAGGCTATTGTATTTCTGTTTACAGACTATATTCCCTGGGCGGGTTGCCGGAGAAATCAGCGATCACTGCATGGGCATCCTTTAGGTAAAACACCTCAAAGATAGGGTTGGAAGCTTCTCCATACTGCCCCTTTACGATAGGATTCTGGATACACATTTCCTTAGCGGCCATGTTATTTTCAAAAACAGCTTCTCCATTCAGGCGGATCCAGGCATAGGAAGGGCTGGAAACGGAAACCTCAATATTTGGATTTTTCTGCATGTCCTTATAAACTTCCTTTGTATTGTTAGTGCAGAACCACAGCCTGCCATCCATTTCTCCCGCAAACATAAACGGACGGCATTTTGCCTTTCCGTCACGTCCCACTGTAGCAAGATACTGTACTGGATTTTCCTGTAAAAACTTTACAACTTCGCTCATGATAAATACCTCCTGTAAATTAAATGTTTTTTGGGATTGCTTTTTTTAACTTGCAGGATTATCATAATTCTATAAGTTGCGCTTGTAAAGTAAGCACTTTATTGTGCTGTAGTTACCTAAAGGATACCATGCAGGTTCATCCCCTGGAAAGAGAGGTACATAACAATGGGCGAATTGATAAATAATGACGCGATCCAGTTATTTGAAGATAAAAAAATCCGTACCGCATGGGACGAAGAAAAAGAAGAATGGTATTTTTCTATTGTGGATGTAATTGCGGTTTTGACCGATCAGCCAACCCCGCGAAACGCCAGCACTTATTGGGCTGTTTTGAAAAAGCGTCTGAAAGACGAGGGTGCAAATGAACTGCTTACAAATTGTAAGCAGTTGAAAATGACCGCAGCGGATGGCAAAAAACGGTTGACGGACGTTGCCAATACAGAACAGCTTTTACGGATCATCCAGTCTGTTCCATCCCCCAAAGCCGAGCCATTCAAGGCGTGGCTGGCAATGGTTGGCCGGGAACGGATTGAAGAAACCATTGACCCGGAGCAGGCCATTGACCGGGCATTAGAAACCTATCTGAAAAAAGGCTATTCCGAAGAATGGGTACATCAGCGTCTTTTAGCAATCCGTATCCGCAATGAACTAACAGACGAATGGCAAAAACGCGGTGTGAAAAAAGGGAAGGAATATGCAATCCTGACAGACGAAATCTCCCGCGCATGGTCGGGCATGACAACCCGGCAGTACAAGAAGCTAAAAGGCTTGAAGAAAGAAAACCTCCGGGACAACATGAGCGATCTGGAACTGGTTTTGACAATGCTTGCGGAAGCCACTACAACGGAGATTTCCAAAACTGTAAAGCCTGCTGCTTTTTCTGAAAATCAGAAAGTGGCGCAAAAGGGTGGTTCGATTGCGGGAAATACCCGGAAAGAGATTGAAGAAACAACAGGAAAACCGGTGATTACATCCCAAAACGCCAAGGACTTCCGGCAGCTTATATCAGATATTGTAGAGGATGCCGCCGCCATACCGGAACAAACAGAGGAAAAAGACGGCAGCAAAGATGAATAGTACCTACATTCTATGCAGTCACTAAAAAGATACTATAAGGAGGATCACAGAATGCAGACAGTCAAAGAATTGCCGGCCTGTCCGGTAGAAACCACACTCATGTTGATCGGAGATAAATGGAAGGTTTTAATCCTCCGGGATCTGCTGCCCGGTACAAAGCGTTTCGGCGAGCTGAAAAAATCTATCGGCAGCGTGTCGCAGAAGGTATTGACCGCCCAGCTCCGGGATATGGAGGCAAAAGGACTGATAAACCGGAAGGTATATGCCGAAGTACCGCCAAGGGTAGAGTACAGTCTTACTGATCTGGGAAAAAGCCTGAAGCCGATTCTGGATGCCATGCGGACATGGGGCGAAGGCTATCAGGAACACTGCCGGCAAAAATAAATCCATTTCTAAAGTTTACCGTTTTTTCCCTCTGCTTCTGCCCTTCCAAGCAGATAAAGAAAAGCAATGGCGGGAACGCGCAGAATGGGTACCATCGTTTCGTGTTTGGTGACGCCAAAATCGTCCAGACGCTTTTACGGCTTGCATTCTTCCTTGATGGCAGATGGTATGCGCCACCAGGGATTATACTGCCGTAATACTTTAATAACCTGTTCATCATTTACGATCGCCATAAAGCACCTCCATAATGCTATTATCTCATCACTGTTTCACTAGTATATGCTTTACTTTTCTTTTCTATTTACAAAGTATATTATAACAATAGCGTAAACCAATTATAAGTTATATTATCAAAACAGCAGTCATAAAAGGAGCGGCTCTTTACAGATCCGCTCCCCTGTTCTGAAACTTATTTTTTCTTTGCTTCTTCTCTTTCGGCCTTTTCCCTTTCCAGAATCTCATCCAGGTCATCCTTTACCTTTTTTCCGGTGATCTCTTCGTAGGCCTCCGTTATGCCGCTCTTCACTGCATACTTGACAACAAAATATAAAGCTGCTAAAAGGATGATCGCCGTTCCGGCGCTGATTCCTAACTCTTCCAGCATTGATTTTTCCTCTTTGCTCCCTTTTCTTACTTTTCTATATTTCTTTTGTTTCTA
>DXBU01000017.1 GCA_019116385.1 Candidatus Blautia faecigallinarum
GAAGAAAAAGCTGGAAAACCAGCTATCGAAGTATTTGAAGAGGCAATGAACAACATCATGCCTGTATTAGAGGTAAAAGCTAGACGTATCGGTGGTGCTACCTATCAGGTGCCTATCGAAGTAAGACCGGACAGACGTCAGGCTCTGGCTCTTCGCTGGCTGACCATGTTCTCCCGCAAAAGAGGCGAGAAGACCATGGAAGAAAGACTGGCTAATGAGCTTTTAGATGCAATGAACAACACAGGCGCAGCAGTTAAGAGAAAAGAAGACATGCACAAGATGGCTGAGGCAAATAAAGCATTTGCTCACTATCGCTTCTAATTTGAGGAGGAAAAACCATTGGCTGGAAAAGAAGGTAGAGAATACCCATTAGAGAGAACCAGAAACATTGGTATTATGGCTCACATCGATGCTGGTAAGACAACTTTGACCGAGCGTATCCTTTATTATACAGGTGTTAACTATAAGATCGGTGATACTCATGAAGGTACTGCTACCATGGACTGGATGGAACAGGAGCAGGAGAGAGGTATCACCATCACTTCAGCCGCTACAACATGCCACTGGACTCTGCAGGAAAACGGCAAGGCAAAGCCGGGTGCTCTGGAGCATCGTATCAATATCATCGATACCCCGGGACACGTTGACTTTACCGTAGAGGTTGAGCGTTCCCTGCGTGTGCTGGACGGCGCTGTAGGCGTCTTCTGTGCAAAGGGCGGCGTTGAGCCTCAGTCTGAAAACGTATGGCGTCAGGCTGACACCTACAACGTACCTCGTATGGCATTCATCAATAAGATGGACATCCTTGGTGCGAACTTCTACGGCGCTGTAGAACAGATCAAGACCCGTCTGGGCAAAAACGCGATCTGCGTACAGCTTCCGATCGGAAAAGAAGACGAATTTAAAGGGATCATCGACCTGTTTGAGATGAAGGCGTATATCTACAATGATGATAAGGGTGATGACATCTCTATCGTAGATATCCCGGACGAAATGAAAGATGATGCTGAGCTTTACCATACAGAACTTGTAGAGAAGATCTGCGAGCTGGACGACGACCTGATGATGGAATATCTGGAGGGTGAAGAGCCAAGCGTTGACAAGATGAAAGCAGTACTGAGAAGAGCTACATGCGAATGTTCCGCTGTTCCGGTATGCTGCGGAAGCGCTTACAGAAACAAAGGTGTTCAGAAACTCCTGGATGCGATCCTTGAGTATATGCCTGCTCCTACAGATATCCCGGCTATCGAGGGAACCGACCTGGACGGCAACCCCATCGTGAGACATTCTTCTGATGAAGAGCCGTTCTCCGCTCTTGCATTTAAGATCATGACAGACCCGTTTGTTGGTAAACTGGCATACTTCCGCGTATATTCCGGTACCATGAACTCCGGTTCTTACGTATTAAACGCTACAAAGAACAAAAAAGAGCGTGTTGGACGTATCCTTCAGATGCATGCCAACAAGCGTATGGAGCTTGACAAGGTATATTCCGGTGATATCGCGGCAGCAATTGGTTTCAAGTTTACAACAACCGGTGATACCATCTGCGACGATCAGCATCCGGTAATCCTGGAATCCATGGAATTCCCGGAACCAGTTATCGAGCTGGCGATCGAGCCCAAGACAAAGGCAGGCCAGGGCAAGCTTGGCGAAGCACTCGCAAAGCTGGCTGAAGAAGACCCGACCTTCCGTGCTCATACAAATCAGGAAACAGGACAGACCATCATTGCAGGTATGGGTGAGCTTCATCTGGAGATCATCGTTGACCGTCTCCTTCGTGAATTCAAGGTAGAGGCTAACGTAGGTGCTCCTCAGGTTGCTTATAAAGAGACCATCACCAAAGCGGTTGATGTGGACAGCAAGTATGCGAAACAGTCCGGTGGACGTGGTCAGTATGGTCACTGTAAAGTTAAATTCGAGCCGATGGATGCCAACGGAGAAGAACTGTACAAGTTCGAATCTACTGTTGTGGGCGGTGCGATCCCGAAGGAATACATCCCTGCAGTAGGCGAAGGTATCGAAGAGGCTATGAAGGCCGGTATCCTGGGCGGATATCCGGTAGTCGGCGTACATGCAAATGTATACGATGGTTCTTACCATGAAGTCGACTCTTCTGAAATGGCATTCCACATCGCAGGTTCTCTTGCGTTCAAGGATGCAATGCAGAAGGCTTCCCCGATTCTCCTTGAGCCGATCATGAGAGTCGAGGTTACTACACCTGAGGACTATATGGGCGACGTTATCGGCGATATCAACTCCCGCCGCGGACGTATCGAAGGTATGGACGACATCGGAGGCGGAAAGATGATCCGTGGATATGTCCCGCTTTCCGAGATGTTCGGTTACGCTACAGACCTGCGTTCCAGAACACAGGGACGTGGTAACTACTCCATGTTCTTCGAGAAATACGAGCCGGTTCCCAAGTCTGTACAGGAAAAGATCCTGAGCAAAAAGGATTGACCTGGAGTACCCGGCGAATCCAAGCGATATCAGAATAAATAAAAAAGCTTGCAAATATCCTTGATTTGCAATATAATCAAGGATAGCAAGTTTAAAACTGAAAATAATATGCTCTATATAGAGAGCCAAGTTTTAAGGAGGACGTTTTAAAATGGCAAAAGCTAAGTTTGAGAGAACAAAACCGCATTGTAACATTGGTACCATCGGCCACGTTGACCATGGTAAAACAACTTTAACAGCTGCTATCACAAAAGTTCTGTCTGAAAGAGTTGCTGGTAACACTGCAACAGATTTCGAGAACATCGATAAGGCTCCGGAAGAAAGAGAGCGTGGTATCACAATCTCCACAGCTCACGTAGAGTACGAGACAGAGAAGAGACATTACGCACACGTTGACTGCCCAGGACATGCTGACTACGTTAAGAACATGATCACTGGTGCTGCTCAGATGGACGGTGCTATCCTTGTTGTTGCTGCTACAGACGGTGTTATGGCTCAGACTAAAGAGCATATCCTTCTTTCCCGTCAGGTAGGTGTTCCTTACATCGTAGTATTCATGAACAAATGTGACATGGTAGACGATGAAGAGCTCCTTGAGTTAGTAGAAATGGAAATCCGCGAGCTGTTAAGCGAGTATGATTTCCCGGGAGATGACATTCCGGTTATCCGTGGTTCCGCTCTGAAGGCTCTGGAAGATCCCAGCAGCGAGTGGGGCGACAAGATCATGGAGTTAATGGATGCTGTTGACGAGTACATTCCGGATCCGCAGCGTGATACTGACAAGCCATTCGTTATGCCTGTAGAGGACGTATTCTCCATCACCGGACGTGGTACTGTTGCTACTGGTAGAGTAGAGGCTGGTACTCTTCATGTATCCGAGGAAGTTGAGATCGTTGGTATCAAAGAAGAAACACGTAAAGTCGTTGTAACCGGTATCGAAATGTTCCGTAAGCTTCTTGACGAGGCTCAGGCTGGTGACAACATCGGTGCTCTTCTTCGTGGTGTTCAGAGAAACGAGATCGAAAGAGGACAGGTTCTTGCAAAACCAGGTACTATCACCTGCCACACCAAGTTCACTGCTCAGGTTTACGTTCTGACAAAAGATGAAGGTGGCCGTCATACACCATTCTTCAACAACTATCGTCCGCAGTTCTACTTCAGAACAACAGACGTTACAGGTGTTATCACTCTTCCGGAAGGAACAGAGATGTGCATGCCTGGAGATAACATCGAGATGACCATCGAGCTGATCCACCCGATCGCTATGGGACAGGGTCTTACCTTCGCTATCCGTGAAGGCGGACGTACTGTTGGATCAGGCCGTGTTGCTACCGTTATCGAGTAGGCATTGAACACTTAATGAGTGCAGAGCACGAATTTAGTGAGAAAGCCGTTCTTTGAGCAAAGCGAAAAGAACTACATTAGATAAAAATATAGAAAAGGTATCAGACGATACCATTGTGTCCAAGCATAAGATTGCCCCGGAACCGTAAGGTTTCCGGGGTTTTTCTGTTGTACGGGAACCGCGCGGCCGGAAAAAGAAAACCGCCGCTCTGTCTGTATTTTTTACATAAAATGAAAAATATGGGGATATTTTTGCAGGAATAACGTCTAATCTATGTTTGTCTATGTTTGTGGTAAAAGAATTATTTTGACATTTCTGTGGGTACATGATAATATGATTGTAGAAAGAGTGCTGCCGATAGACGGTTAGCCCATATACTTAATTGATTAAAAATAACCGTTCAGTTTGCGAGGCTGGGGCGGTTATTTTTGTGTCTTGTTATTATCTTTTCCGAATGTGTATCCGGCACAAAAGCAGGTTATGCCGAAGCTAACAACTGCAATGAAATCCAAAATACTCATTGGCTTGGCCCTCCTTTTGAGAGATTTCCGCCAGAATGTTCTGGGGATTTCTATGTAATCGGAGGGTCACAGTCCCTCCGTTGAAGGACTAACCGCCTACCGCTTTTTGGCAGCACCCATGCATTGATTATACCAATGGAAACATAGGGCTGCAAGTCCCTTCCATTTAATAAGAACTCTGATGTAGTTTTATTTCAAAATAATGCACATATGCTGATGCAGCTTTTGAAAATCTTATAGATTTTATTATCAGATCAATACTGGTAAATAAATTAAAAACAGAGTATACTTGGTTTATGATGTTGAGTTCAAAAGAAAACAGTTAAAGAAACGAGGTGCAAAGACATGAAAATAGGAATTCTCGGGGCCGGTCGTATCGCGATAAAGATGGCGGAGACGATCAAAGGGCTGGAAAAGCCGGAAAACATGGAAAGAGCCATCGCTCAGATGTATCCGGACCGGAAGGCTGGGGACACAATGCAGCCGCTTCCCCAGGTGGAACGCACAGCGGTGGCCGCCAGAGAACTGGAAAGGGCAAAAAAGTTTGCGGATGAATATGGGTTTCACAAGGCATATGGCTCCTATGAAGAGCTCCTGGCGGATCCGGAGATCGAACTGGTCTATATCGCCCTTCCCCATTCTCACCACTGCGAATGGACGAAAGCTGCATTGGAGGCCGGAAAAAATGTATTATGTGAGAAAGCCTTTGCCATGAACGAAGAGGAAGCCAGAGAAATGCTGGAGCTGGCTGAAAAGAAAAACCTGCTTCTGACAGAGGCGATCTGGACCAGATATATGCCGGCCAGAAAAATGATTGATGATATCATCGAAAGAGGCGAGATCGGACAGGTGCACTCACTTTCGGCAAACCTGGGATATCCGGTCACTCATAAAGAGCGCGTGATGAAACCGGAGCTGGGCGGCGGAGCAATGCTGGACCTGACGGTTTATCCTTTGAATTTTGCAAGTATGGTCTTTGGAGATAAAATAAAGGGATTTTCCGCATCCTGCATCATGGATAAGAGCGGCGTGGACGGACAGGACCAGGTGACGATCGCATATGAAGACGGAAAGGCGGCTGTTTTATCCAGTTCCATGTATACAATGACAGACCGCACCGGATGGATATTCGGAGATAAGGGAATGATGGAAGTCCAGAATATCAATAATCCGGAGGCGATCCGTCTGTACGAATGCGAGGACGGAGGAAGTCCGCGTGTCACAAAAGAATATTCCATTCCGCCTCAGATCTCCGGTTATGAGTATGAGGTAGTATCCTGCGCCCTGGCTCTTATGGAAGGAAAGACCGAGTGCGTGGAAATGCCTCACAGTGAAACGATAGAGATCATGCGCCAGATGGACGAGATCAGGAAATCCTGGAAAGCCTTTTAAAAAGGCAGGAAAGAACAGTAAAAGCCGTAAGGTGCAGAAGGAGAGGGAAAATACATGGCAAAGAATTATCGTGCGGAATTGACAGGGGTTTTTGGAGATCCGGTAGACGACAACCCCACCGGAGTGGTGGAAGAGGCGGCCTTTCAGGAAAAAGGGCTGAACTACCGCTATCTTACCATTAAGGTGCTGCCGGAGGATCTGGAGGATGCGATGAAGAGCGTCCGTATCTTCGGCATGAAAGGGATCAATCTGACTATGCCCCATAAGGTAAAGGTGCTTTCCTATCTGGATGAGCTGAGCGAGGCGGCAGAGATCATCGGAGCGGTGAACACAGTGATCAACCGGGATGGGAAGCTTTACGGAGAAAATACAGACGGGAAGGGATTTGTTACCGCCCTTGAAGAATCCGGCACAGACTTAAAAGATAAGGTCGTCACGATCTTAGGCGCAGGCGGGGCAGCCAGAGCCATCGCGGTGGAATGCGCCCTTCGCGGTGCAAAACAGATCACGATCATCAACCGCAGCGAAGAAAGAGGAGCAGAACTGGCAAAGCTTCTTAATGAAAAGACCGACTGTCCGGCCCGGTATCTGAAATGGACAAGCGCTATGGAGATCCCAGGGGATACCCAGATCCTGATCAATGCCACATCGGCAGGCTTTTCTCCCAATGTAAAGGAAAAGCCGGATATTGCTTATGATACGGTGACGGCGTCCATGTGTGTATGCGATGTTGTCTTTAACCCGGCGGAGACCGTATTTCTTGCAGAGGCGGCAAAACGCGGTGCAAAGACGGTGAACGGCCTTGGAATGCTGGTGCGTCAGGCTGCGCTGAATTTTACCCTCTGGACAGGAGAAGAGGCGCCGCTGGACATCATGACGGAGGCGCTCAAAAAGGAATTTTAAAAAATACGAAAAGCTTCATGTGACAGGCGGCGGGAAAAATACCCTGCCGCCTGTATTTTTCCGCAAAAAAGAGAAGTATTGGTTGCGAAAAGTTTAGAATTTGTTTATAATTGTTTTTATACTGTGATATGGTAATGCTCCATATTGCTATAAGAAAACAGCACCATCAACGGGTGCTGAAATAAAGGGAAAGGAAAGAAACAAAATGGGAGACACAATACAGATACTGATCGCCATGGTCATTTATATGGCTGCGGTGATCGTGATCGGAATCGCTTTTGCCAGAAAGGCAAATGCAAGCTCCGACGCTTATTTCCTGGGCGGCAGAAGCTTAGGCCCCTGGGTGACGGCGATGAGCGCGGAGGCGTCGGATATGTCCGGATGGCTCTTGATGGGACTGCCGGGCGTGGCATACTGGTGCGGTATTGCCGATGCGGCATGGACGGCTATCGGACTGGCAGTAGGTACCTACATAAACTGGCTGATCGTTTCCAAGCGCCTGCGCCGGTACAGTGTAAAGGCAGGAAACGCTATCACACTTCCGGAATATTTTTCCAACCGTTTTCATGAAAAGCGGAAAGTGATCATGACGATCGCGGCAGTGTTTATCCTGATCTTCTTCACCGTTTATGCGGCAAGCTGTCTGGTAACCTGCGGAAAATTATTTTCCACACTGTTTGACATGCCATATATTCCAATGATGATCGTAGGCGCGGTATTCGTGCTGGTATATACGCTGATCGGAGGTTTCCTGGCGGAGAGCGCTTCCGACTTTATGCAGGCGGTGGTCATGATCGTTGCCCTTGTAGTAACGGTGATCGTGGGAACCATCGCGGCAGGCGGCCTTGGGGAAGTGCTGGACAACGCAAGATCCATTCCGGGATTCCTGGAATTTTTCGGAATCGCCACGCCGGAGATGGCAGACGGCGTACAGCAGATCGTAAATGGAGAGCCTCAGTTTGGGGCGGCGGGCCAGTACAGCCTTTTGTCCGCTGTATCCAATTTGGCATGGGGACTTGGCTACTTCGGAGTTCCTCAGGTCCTGCTCCGTTTCATGGCTATCCGCAGTGAAAACGAGCTGACCCGTTCCCGCCGGATCGCTACCGTATGGGTGGTGATCTCACTGACCATCGCGGTGTTCATCGGAGTCATGGGACGTGCCCTTTATCCTGCGGCGCTGACAACCTCCTCAGATGCGGAGAACGTATTCATCCTTCTGGCGACAAACCTGTTCCCGCCACTTCTGGCAGGCTTTGTGATGGCAGGTATCCTTGCGGCTACCATCAGCTCCTCGGACTCTTATCTGCTCATTGCGGCGTCCGCTTTTGCGAAGAACATTTACCAGGGCCTGTTCCGGAAGAAAGCTTCTGATAAAGAAGTCCTGAATATTTCCAGGATCACCCTGCTTTTGATCGCCATAGTGGCTATGATCATCGCTCTTGATGAAAACAGTGTCATCTTCACCATCGTAAGCTTTGCGTGGGCAGGATTCGGAGCCACCTTCGGACCGCTGATGCTGTTCAGCCTCTTCTGGAAGCGTACCACCCGCGCAGGTGCTGTGGCAGGTATGGTCAGCGGCGCGGCCATGGTATTTATCTGGAACCTGCTGGTACGTCCATTGGGCGGCCTCTGGGATATCTATGAACTGCTTCCGGCATTCCTGGTTTCCTGCATCTTTATCGTTGTGGTATCTCTGCTCACACCGGAACCATCCAAGGAGATCCAGAGAGAATTCACAGAAGTGCAGGCCGGAAAATAAAAAGACTGAGAAATTCTTCAAGTAGATCAGAATCGCATCCATAATAAAATGGTCAGGATACATCCAAGGAAAAGGCTGTATTCTGACCATTTTTTATTTTTATCTGACTTTCTGCCGGATCCCTGCTCTCAGCGCAGGCCCATACTGATCTGCCGCAGGCATTTCTTGCGTACAAAGTAGTAGCATACCGCCTGCATGAGGATCGTAGCGATCCAGGAACCGGGATAGGAGATGAATAAAAAGTGGAGGGTGCGGTTCTGGGGGAAAAACCAGTAGATCCACACGATCCTGGTACCCACGGTCCCGATGATGGATAAGATCATGGGAACGGCGGAATGGCCGGTGCCCCGCAGGGAACCGGGGATCAGGTCCATGATCCCGCAGAGGAAATAGGGAACGGTGGTGATGGATAAAATCTCCAAACCGCATTGGATCACTTCCTTATCAGAGGTATAGATTTTCAAAACCTGATTGCCGAATACATAGGCTCCCACTCCAAGTACTACGGACACACTTACGGATAGGAAGATACAGTCCCAAAATACACGATCCATACGTTTGGCCTTTCCTACACTGTAATTTTGGCTGGTAAAACTCATACAAGCCTGGGTTACGGCATTGACGGCAGCATATAAAAATCCGAGGATATTATTTGCGGCAGTATAACCGGCCATGGCAGTAGAACCGAAGGAATTCACAGAGGACTGCAGGAGGGCATTGGAAAAATTGATTACCGTACTTTGGATGCCGGCAGGAATTCCTACCTGGAAAATACGCACCAAATACCGTTTCTTTATTTTAAGCTTGGAAAAGCGGAGCTGGTAGCTGCTTTCGGACTTATAAAGACAGCGCATTACCAAAATACTGGAGATCATTTGTGAGGCAACGGTGCCGATGGCGACTCCGGCCACATTTAATGGGATCACAATGACCAGCAATAGATCCAGGACTACATTAGTAAGACCTGCCACGATAAGATAAGCCAGGGGCCGTTTGGTATCGCCTACCGCTCTTAAAATGGCAGCGCCATAGTTATACAGCATAAAAAACGGCATGCCCATAAAATAAATCCGCATATACAAGGCGGACAGATCGATCACATTGTCCGGTGTTGCCATCAGTTCCAGGGCAAACCGTGAGGCAGCTACCCCTACAAAAGCCATAAGGATCCCGCTTAAGAGGGCCAGAGCAATGGCGGTATGTACTGCCTCGGACATCTCTTTGTCCTTTCCGGCGGCAAAGTACCGGGCGGCCAGGACATTTGCCCCCAGGGAGACGCCGATAAATAAGTTTGTAAAAATATTGATCAGCGCGGTAGTGGAACCAACCGCTGCAAGAGACTGGCTTCCGCTGAATCTGCCAACCACGATGATATCTACGGCATTAAACATCAGCTGCAGGATACTGGAAGCCATCAATGGAAGTGCAAAAGAGATCAGTTTGTCCATGATCGTTCCATTGCACATGTCTATTTCAAATTTGCTGGTTTTCAATGTACATCCCCCTCCATGTAAAGAAAAAAATAAGTCTTTCTATTGCCTATATTACTGCGATAGTTTTTGCCGGTCAATAGGGAAGCGGATAAAAAATATTGTGCGGGGAAATAAAATTTGCTATACTCTTTACAGAAATAATTCAGTGAAAAGCAGACGGCCAAGGAACAGAAAAAGAAGGGAACAAGGAGGGAACGTTATGAAAAAAATCGCTGCAGTACTGGTCTGTATGGCGCTTCTTTTAACCGGTCTGCCACAGACAGTTTTGGCTGAGAAAGCCAGTGTAGGATCCGTCTCCCGGGAGGAGGGATACACCGGGCTTAAAACGATAAATGGAAAGAAGTATTATTTTAAAAACGGAAAAAAAGTAACCGGTATGCACAAAATCGGAAATTATTACTACTTCTTTTCCGGAGCTGCCAAAGGCGCAATGTCCGGCGGCTGGAAACTGGTAAAAGGTCATTTTCGATATTTTGATAAGAAGACCGGAAGGATGGCTGTCAACCGTACAGTAAATGGACGCAGGATCGACAAAAACGGAATCTGGGTACCGGTTGTAGTTTTAGATCCCGGACATTCTTCCAAAGTGGCCGGAGGATATGAACCGCTAGGTCCCGGGTCCGGTCAGATGAAAGCGAAAGATACCTCCGGTACCCAGGGTGTGGCCACCAACGTGCCGGAATACAAGCTGAACCTTACCATAGCAAAAAAACTGAAGACCGTCCTGCAGAAAAGAGGGTATAAGGTCATCCTCACCCGCACCAACAACAATGTGGCATTAAGCTGCAGGCAAAGGGCAGAAATTGCCAACAAAGCGAAGGCAGATGCCTTCATCCGCATCCATGCCAACGGAAGCACGTATTCATCGGCCAATGGAGCTATGACCATCTGCACCACGAAAAACAGTCCCTATATGCCTTCTTTATATACAAAGAGCAAAGCCCTTTCCACACAGCTCCTTAACGCCTATGTAAAAGCTACCGGCTGTAAAAAGGAATACGTATGGGAAACGGATTCCATGAGCGGCAATAACTGGAGCAAGGTACCCACAACGATCATAGAGATGGGCTATATGAGCAACCCTGCGGAAGACCGGAAGATGCAGAACGCATCTTATCAGAAACGAATGGTCCAGGGGATCGCCAATGGGATCGACCAATATATCATTTCCTAAGAGGTGACATACATGAAAGAAAAAGTAAAAGATCTGACCAGCGGCTCGCCGGGAAAACTGATCCTGCTTTTAGCGGTTCCTTTGATGCTGGGCAATATTTTCCAACAGTTCTATACCATGGTGGATACCATGGTAGTGGGCCAGGTAGTCGGGGTAAAGGCTTTGGCTGCTCTTGGCGCGGTAGACTGGATCGTATGGATGATACTTGGGATCGCCTCGGGCATGACCCAGGGATTTTCCATCCTGGTCTCCCAATACTATGGAGCTCAGAAATGGGACGGATTAAAAAAGGCAGTAGCCCGCAGTTACATACTTACAGCTATTTTATCTGTGACAGTATTGGCTGTGAGCCAGGCGGGGGCTGCGCCTCTTCTTAGGCTTTTAAATACGCCTTCAGATATTATGGGAATGGCGCTGCTGTATCTGCGGGTAGCCCTTTGCGGCGTCCCCTGTATTGCCGCCTATAACTGCCTGGCCTCCATGTTGAGGGCTATGGGAAACAGCAAGTCTCCTCTTGTTGCCATGATCATTGCCGCACTTATAAATATCTTTCTGGATCTGCTTTTTGTGGCGGGATTTGGCTGGGGAGTAGGCGGAGCTGCCGCGGCGACTGTCATCGGTCAGACTTTTTCTGCGGTATACTGCTATCTGGTCATTAAAAAAATATCCTATCTGCAGGTGAAAAAAGAAGACTTCCAGGGAGAACCGGGGATGGATGCCACTCTTTTGAAAATGGGCACCCCTGTATCCCTGCAGAACATCATTATTGCCATAGGCGGGTTTGCCCTCCAGTTTGCAGTAAATGGATATGGCTCTTTGGTGGTGGCCGGATTTACCGCCACAAATAAAATGTACGGCATTTTGGAGCTGGCGGCTATTTCTTACGGATATGCTATAACCGCATATGTGGGACAGAATCTAGGCGCAGGAGAAATCGGCAGGATCAAACGAGGAGTAAAAAGCGGAGCGGTGATGGCAGTGGCCACCTCCTTGTGCATGTCTGTGATCATGCTGATCGCCGGCCGGTTTATCCTTTCACTGTTTATCTCAGGAGAACCGGAACAGGCAAAGATCGCGCTGGATGTTGCTTTTGGATATCTGGTGGTATTGTCTGTGTGCCTGTGGATCCTTTATCTCTTATATGTATTCCGCTCGGCGATCCAGGGCCTTGGGAATACCCTGCTTCCCATGCTCAGCGGGGTAGCGGAACTGGTAGTGCGTGTAGTGGTTGTCTTTACTCTTCCGCTTTTTATGGGAAAAGAGGGAATCTATCTGGCGGAGATCGGAGCCTGGCTGAGTGCCGTCCTGCTCCTGATTCCCGGCTATATATGGAACATAAAAAAATATAAATAAACCAGAATGTGTATAGGGAATGCGCCTCATTTTCTTTTTTGAGGCGCATTCCTTTTTTTACGAACATTTTACATAAGCAGGATTTTATATTTAACTTTCCGTTTTTATAATGGCACTTGTAAATGAGACAGCAACAAAAAAGAAAATATAAAAGAGGAGAGAAAATCATCATGAAGAAAAAAATTGTAAGTGTTTTAGCAGCAGCAGTTATCGGAACAACCGCATTTGCAAGCGTTGCAAGCGCAGCAAGCGGAGCGATCACCGTCGTATCCCGTGAGGATGGATCCGGAACACGTGGAGCATTCGTTGAGCTGTTCGGCGTTGAGGAAGAGGTTGACGGCGAGAAGGTTGACATGACAACCGTTGACGCAAGCGTAACCAACAGCACCTCCGTTATGCTCACCACAGTAGCAGGCGATGAGAACGCCATCGGATATGTTTCCTTAGGTTCTTTAAACGACACTGTTAAGGCGGTAAAGATCGACGGAGCAGAAGCTTCTGTAGAAAACGTTGCAAATGATACATACAAAGTATCCCGTCCGTTCAATATCGTAACAGGCGCAGAAGTAAGCGAAGCAGCACAGGATTTCATCAACTACATCATGAGCGCAGAAGGACAGCAGATCGTAGAAGACAACGGATACATCAAAGAAGCTCCGGAAGCAGAGGCTTATGAAGCTGCAGGCGTTGAAGGAACAGTGGTAGTTGCAGGTTCCTCATCCGTATCCCCTGTAATGGAGAAATTAAAAGAAGGTTATGAAGCACTCAACGAAGGCGTGACCATCGAAGTACAGACAAGCGATTCTACCACAGGCGTTAACTCTACTGTAGAAGGCATCTGCGATATCGGTATGGCATCCCGTGAACTGAAACCGGAAGAGGAAGAGCAGGGCGTTACCGCACAGGTTATCGCAATGGACGGCATCGCAGTGATCGTGAACCCCACCAACGAGATCGAAGACCTTACCAGCGAACAGGTTAAGTCCATCTTCACAGGCGAGACCACAGAGTGGGAAGCAGTAGCAGAAGCAGCAGCTTCCGAAGACGCAGCAGCCGAGGAGACCACAGAAGAAGCGGCTGAATGATCCGACAGAGGATAAAGATCCGGAAAATCCGGAGAAATAAAAACTGACAGAAAACAAAGACAAGAAATACCATGCAAGAGCGGCTGGGATGCGGCGCATCCGATAAGCCGCTCAACGCAGGTATACCGATAAAAGTGAAACAGTAATAAAAGCAGAGAGATAGAGATAGGAAAGAGATAGGTGTGCTATGAATCACATTAAAGAAAGAGGAATGAAGGTCATTTTCATGATCGCCGCATGCGTTTCCGTGCTGGCAGTATTCCTGATCTGTATATTTTTGTTTGCAAACGGGATCCCCGCGATCGGCAAGATCGGTCCTCTGGAATTCCTGTTTGGCACGGTATGGAGACCATCCAATGATATTTATGGGATCCTTCCGATGATCGTCGCAAGTATCTATGTAACCGGCGGAGCCATTGTAATTGGTGTTCCTGTAGCCATTTTTACTTCGGTTTTCATGGCACGCTACTGTCCAAAGAAAATTTACAGACCCTTAAAATCCGGCGTTGAGCTGATGGCCGGCGTACCATCCATCGTATACGGTTTCTTTGGACTGGTAGTGCTGGTGCCGTTTATCCGGCAGACCTTCGGCGGAACAGGGACCAGTATGCTGGCGGCATCTTTGATCCTGGGCATCATGATCCTGCCCACGGTCATCGGCGTTACCGAATCCGCCATCAGAAGCGTACCGGAAAGCTATTATGAAGGCTCCCTGGCATTAGGAGCCACAAAAGAGAGAAGTATTTTCTGCGTGATCATCCCGGCGGCAAAATCCGGGATCCTTGCAGGCGTAGTCCTGGGGATCGGCCGTGCGATCGGAGAGACCATGGCAGTAGTAATGGTAGCTGGAAACCAGCCGAGAATGCCAAAGGGCATCCTGGACGGCCTGCGCACCATGACTGCAAATATCGTCACAGAGATGGGATATGCGACCGGACTTCACAGAGAAGCGCTGATCGCAACGGGCGTCGTACTGTTCGTGTTTATCCTGATCATTAACCTGAGTCTTTCTTTATTGAACAGGAGGGCAGAAAATGCAGATTGATACATCCGTAGTTATTGACAGTGCGCCAGCGGGAGAAAAAAGGAACGCAGTGCCTGTCTCCGAAAAAATGAAATCTTACGGCCGGCATCCCGGCTCCGGTGTCCTTGCGCTGCTCACAGGCATCGCCGCCGTTATCACCTTCGCGGTGCTGGCGTTTCTTGTAGGATATATCCTTGTGACCGGTATTCCGTATCTGAACTCGGATCTGTTCAGTTGGGAATACACTTCAGAGAACGTGTCGCTGGTACCGTCTCTGATCAACACCTTTATCATGACCATCGTGTCCCTGCTGATCGCCGCGCCGATCGGGATTTTTGCCGCGATCTATCTTGTAGAGTATTCCAAACAGGGAAGCCGTTTTGTAAAGCTGATCCGCATCACGGCGGAAACCCTTTCCGGTATTCCTTCCATCGTATACGGTCTGTTTGGTCTTCTGTTCTTTGTAACCGCTCTTCACTGGGGAATGTCCCTTCTGTCCGGCGCCTTTACCATGGTGATCATGGTGCTGCCGCTGATCATGCGTACTTCCGAGGAGGCGCTGAAGGCGGTCCCGGATTCTTACCGTGAGGCAAGCTTCGGACTTGGGGCAGGCAAGCTGCGTACCATATTTACCATCGTGCTCCCGTCAGCGGTGCCGGGCGTCCTTGCAGGCGTGATCCTGGCTATCGGACGTGTGGTAGGCGAGACGGCGGCTCTTATGTACACTGCCGGTACGGTGGCTGCAGTTCCCGACAGCCTGATGGGTTCCGGACGTACGCTGGCCCTTCATATGTACGTGCTGTCCAGCGAAGGTCTGCATATGAACCAGGCATCTGCGACGGCTGTGGTGATCCTGGTCTTCGTTTTGATCATTAACGCATTGTCCAGTATGGTGGCAAAAAGAATTGCGAAAGGATAAGAAAAATGAGCGAGACAACGAAAATTTCCGTGGAAAATATGGACCTGTATTATGGTACATTCCACGCGCTGAAGAATATAAATATGAACATCCCGGAGAAGCAGATCACGGCCTTTATCGGCCCCAGCGGCTGCGGGAAGTCTACCCTTTTAAAGTCATTAAACCGAATGAACGACCTGATCGAAAGCTGTGTGATCACGGGAAAAGTATCCCTTGACGGGGAAGACATTTACGGAAACATGGATGTGAATATGCTCCGGAAGAGAGTGGGAATGGTTTTCCAGAAGCCGAATCCATTTCCTATGAGCATCTATGACAATATCGCTTACGGACCGAGGACACACGGTATCCGTTCTAAGGCAAAGCTGGACGAGATCGTTGAGAAGTCTTTAAGGGACGCGGCGATCTGGGACGAAGTAAAAGACAGGCTGAAAAAGAGCGCCCTGGGCATGTCCGGCGGGCAGCAGCAGCGTCTTTGTATCGCAAGAGCCCTTGCGGTACAGCCGGAGGTGCTTCTGATGGATGAGCCTACGTCTGCTCTTGACCCCATTTCAACTTCCAAGATCGAGGAGCTGGCAATGGAGTTAAAGAAGGATTATACGATCGTTATGGTAACCCATAATATGCAGCAGGCCACCCGTGTTTCTGACAAGACCGCTTTCTTTTTGCTGGGAGAAGTGATAGAATTTAATGATACCGATCAATTATTCTCCATGCCCAGTGACAAGCGCACAGAAGACTACATTACAGGGAGGTTTGGTTGATATGGCGACACGTTTCGAGAGACAGCTTGAAGAGCTTCATGTACAGATGATCACCATGGGAAGCCTCTGTGAAAAAGCGATCTCCGCTTCTTCCAGCGCCATCCAGGGAGAGGGCATTTCCTTTGCCAAAGAGGTTTTTGAGACAGACAGAGAGATCGACGAAAAGGAAAGAGAGATCGAGACCCTGTGTATGCGCCTCCTTCTCCACCAGCAGCCGGTCGCAGGAGACTTAAGAGAAATCTCGGCGGCTCTTAAGATGATTTCCGATATGGAAAGGATCGGAGACCAGGCGGCGGATATTGCAGACCTGTCCCAGTTTGTGGATGTAAAAATGGTAGACAGCTCTGTGGATATTACGGAAATGGCGGAAAATACCGTGAAAATGGTCACGGAAAGCGTGGATGCTTTTGTTAAGGCGGATCTGAATCTGTGCAGAAAGGTGATCAACGACGACGACCTGGTAGACCGTGCCTTTAATGAGATTAAAGACAGGCTGGCGGATCTTATCATTGACAAAAAGATCGATCCGAAAGCGGGCCTGGATCTTCTGATGACCGCAAAATACTTCGAGAGGATCGGAGATCATGCGGTAAATATCGCGGAGTGGGTGGAATATTCCATTACCGGAGAACACAGAAATAATGAGCATCATGTGGGGATAGTTGAATAGGCGGGAAGATTACTTCAAATTATGTATTTGCGGAGGTTAAACCGTTGACAAAGAAGATTTTCAAGTCTATTATTTCAGTCTCAGTGATCGTATTTGCACTGGGACTGGCTTTCGTGATGGGGATCCTGTACCGGTATTTCGGGGACGAGATCAAGGAAGAGCTGAGGAAAGAAGCTTCCTACCTGGCGGTAGGAGTGGAGAAGAATGGGACAGAGTATCTGGAAAGTGTTACTTTTGACGATTCCCGTATCACCTATATCGCGGAGGACGGAACCGTACTGTATGACAGTGAAGCGAATTCCGATTCCATGGATAATCACGGACACAGGGAAGAAGTGGTGGAAGCGGCAAAACAGGGGAGTGGAGAGGCGTACCGGATATCTACCACCCTGTCGGAAAGGACGACCTACTATGCTCTTCGTCTGACAGACGGGACGATCCTGCGGGTATCGAGTACACAATATTCTGTCACGGCGCTGATGTACCGGCTGCTCCGGCCGTTGATCCTGATCCTGCTCCTGATGTTTGCTTTGTCAGCATTCTTTGCGTCAAAGATCGCGAAATGGATCGTAAAGCCGATGAACGAGCTGGATCTGGACCATCCGGAGGAAAATCAGGCCTACGAAGAGGTTGCGCCTCTTCTGAGCAAGATCCATAAACAGAACCGTCAGATCAAGAACCAGATCGATACGGCCATGCAGCAGCAGGCGGAGTTTTCGATCATCACGGAAAATATGCAGGAAGGCCTCCTGGTGATCGATAAATATACCATGATCCTGTCTGGGAATTCCAGCGTATGGAAGCTTTTCCAGACCAAGGAGAAGACCGGGGAAAGCGTATACTCTCTGGACAGAAGCGAAGAATTCCGAAGAGTGGTCGAAAATGTACTGGAAGGAAGGCATGGGGAAACCGTTCTGAGATCCCCGGCCGGGCATGTACGTCTGATCGCCAACCCGGTGATCCATGAGGAGGAGACGGTAGGCGCCGTTCTCCTGTTCGTAAACGTAACGGAGGAAATCGAGCGGGAAAGCCTGCGCCGGGAATTTTCCGCCAATGTATCCCATGAGTTAAAAACGCCCCTTACTTCGATCTCCGGCTTTGCAGAGATCATCCAGGATGGTTTTGTAAAGCCGGAGGACATCAAGATGTTCGCGGGCAGGATCTATAAAGAGGCACAGCGGCTGATCCAGCTTGTGCAGGATGTGATCAAGATCTCCCAGTTGGATGAAAAAGAGATCCCCTATGAATGGCAGAACGAGGATCTGTACTGCCTTGTGAAGGATGTGCTGGACCATCTGGCAGAAGTGGCGAAGAAGCAGGATGTACAGATGGACATTGAAGGGGACAGAACGATCCTGCGCACAGTCCGTCCGATCCTGGAGGAAGCCCTTTATAATCTGTGCGATAATGCGATCAAATATAATAAGCCCGGCGGAAACGTCAGGATCGTCCTTTCGGAGGATCCGTACGAGATAAGGATTGCTGTGAAGGATACGGGGATCGGGATCCCCCAGGAAGACCAGGGCAGAGTCTTTGAGCGGTTCTACAGAGTGGACAAGAGCCATTCCAAGGAGATCGGCGGGACCGGGCTGGGGCTTTCCATTGTAAAACACGGCGTCACCTTCCTTGGGGGAAGCCTTGAGCTTGAAAGCGAGGAAGGAAAAGGAACAAAGATCACGATGGTGTTTCCCAAAGACACGAAAGAAAGCTGAGTTATTTGAATAATAGTTTTGGAAAAGGATATCCACTGTCTTGAAAAAGGCGGCGGATATCTTTTTTTATACAGAAAGAAAAGATTTGTCTGACAGAACCGGGTTTTCCTTGCACATTTTTTGAATAACCTTTATACTGGAAAAAACGGGTAAAACAGGAGGTCGCTTATGAAGATATTGTTGAAAAACGCCATGGTCATCACCATGAACGAAAAACGAGAGGTTTACCGGGAAGGGAACATTCTGATAGAAGACGATAAGATCAAGGAGATCGGCCATTTTAACGGGCCGGATGACTGTGACGAGGTTATGGACTGCAAGGGGAAAATGATCATGCCCAGCTTTGTGAACACCCATACCCATACGTCCCAGCAGCTTGCCAGAGGGCTGGCGGACGACGTGGATCTTCTCACCTGGCTTCGGGAGCGCATCTGGCCCTATGAGAGCAATATGACCGAGGAAGACTCCTATATTTCCACGCTCCTGTTCTGCGCGGAGCAGATCAAGGCCGGCTGTACCTCCATCGCGGAGCCGGGAGGACAGTTTGTGTCCGGCATGGCAAAGGCCATTACCGAAGCGGGTATCCGCGGAAAACTGGCCAATTCTGTCATGGACTGCGGAGAAGGGCTTCCCAGGGTGTGGCAGCGCAGCACAGAGGAAGAGCTGGCCCGCCAGGAGGAGGATATCAAAAAATATCACAACACCGCCGATGGAAGGGTAAAAGTATGGTTCGGCATCCGCACGATCTTTAACGCCACCGATGAACTGATCCTGCGGACCAAAGAGCTTGCGGATAAATACGGAGTAGGCGTGCATATGCACATCGCGGAGGCAAGATCCGAGGTAGAATATGCCAAAGCCACCAGAGGCTGCACCACCGTTACCCACCTGAACAATTTAGGCTTCCTTGACAAAAATATCATGGCCGCCCATGCGGTGTGGCTGACAAACGAAGAAGTGGAAATGTTCCGGGATCACGGAGTGAAGGTTTCCCACAATCCGGCTTCCGCCATGCGTGTCCTTGGCTTTGCCAAGATCCCGCGGATGCTCCGGGAAGGGATCTGCGTGGCTCTGGGAACGGACGGAACGCCTACCAACAACCGTATGAACATGGTAGATGAAATGTGGGTAACTTCCCTGATCCATAAGGGCTGGAGACTGGAGCCGGATGTGGTGAAGGCGGAAGAAATCCTGATGATGGCCACCATCAACGGAGCAAAGGCTGTGGGGGACGAAGACCTCTATGGCAGCCTGGAACCCGGCAAGAAGGCGGATCTGATCATCATCGATCCGGACGCGAACCCGGACATGCTGCCGGTCCACGACCCCATCGCCAATCTGGTGACTTCCATGCACAGTACAAACATTGAATGCACCATGTGCGACGGCAAATGGCTGATGAAGGACAGGGAGCTTCTGACCATCAATGAAAAAGAGATCATCCGCCTGGGCAAAGAACATGCGGCGGCGATCTGCAAACGGGGAAATATCCATCTGCCGGACAGATTTCCCATGCTGTAAGAGGCAGTGCCCATAAGCATTCAGGATACATAAAAAGGGAACAGACAAAAGGAGGTACCAGACTTGGCAAAGAAATTACTTGTGATCGACTCCTGTGTGAGAAGAGAGGAATCCAGAACAAAACAGATGCTGGACGCGGCATTGGAGACATTCAAAGAACGTCATCCGGACTGGGAGACGGAGATCCTGAACCTGATGGAACTGGATCTGGATTACTGGCGGACAGATACCCTGAAGGCAAGAGACGCCCTTCTGGAAAAAAAGGATTATGACGACCCCATCTTCCGCTATGCGCACCAGTTCCATGACGCGGACGGGATCGTAGTGGCGGCTCCCTTCTGGGACTTGAGCATTCCGGCGGTCCTTAAGGTGTATGTGGAGAACATTTCTGTGGACGGGATCACCTTTGACTGCAATGCAGAGGGGATGTACGGGCTGTGCCGGGGGAAATGGATGCTTTTCCTTACCACCAGAGGCGGGATCTGGGCCGGGAGCGATATGGAACAGGGCAGCACCTACATGGAGGCACTGTGCAGATTTTTCGGCGTCAAGGAATATCACTGCATTTACGCGGACGGCATAGACATCCAGGAGCTGGACGGAAAGGCGATCCTGGAAAAGGCGATCCGGGATACCAGAAGCCTGTGCGAAAGTCTTACACTGTAATTGTGCATTGTGCATAAAAAAAGACGATAAAAACTATATAAAAGGTAAAAGATGACAAGAATCAGACATGTGTCCGATTCATTTCATAAAAAAGATACTATACTGAGTCTCACAGAATTAAGGAATACGGAAATGAAAACAGCAGCAGAATATCTGAGATACTGGGGGCTGGAAAAGGCTTTTTCCGGCGTCTCTGAAAATGAACTTTCTCTGAAAGCTTATAAAGACGGTGAAAACCTGTTCTTAGCGGGACAGGATGTCCGGTACGCCTATCTTCTGGTAGAGGGCCGGTGCAGGCTCTACGGACTTTCCAAAGAAGGAAAGGAAGTCCTGGTGAACTTTAAAGAGGCGCTGGGGATCTTTGGGGATATGGAAATCCTTTTGGGTATCGACTTCCAGTTGAGCATGGCTGCCTGGGGACGGGCTATGGTGCTCCGGATACCGAAGAGCCTGATGGAAAAGAAGCTGCTGTACCAGGTGGATTTCCTCCGTTTTCTTTCCAGGGAGCTGGCAGATAAGATGTGTATCGATTCCGCCCAGCAGATCCAGTCCATCTTAAAAGGGGGAAAGGCCAGGGCGGCCCACCGTCTCTGCCTTCAGGCACAGGCGGAGGGAAAAAACAGTTTTCTGTTTTCCTGCCGGGCTACGGCCAGGGATGCGGTGATCTCGGAACGGCAGCTTTCCCGGGTCCTGGTGGAATGGGAAGAAGAAGGGATCATTAAAAGAGATGGGAGGCAGATCCGTATCACCGATATGGACAGATTAAAGAAGCTTTCCGGAGATATGTAGTCCCGGCGGACGCACATGCTCCGGGGGAAAATGAAAGGAGAGAGCAGGAATGGTTTATTCAGAAGACGGAAGAGCATATCATATCAAGGTGGCGCCGGGAGAGGTGGGAAAATATGTGATCCTTCCCGGGGACCCGAAGAGATGCGCTTCCATAGCAAAGTATTTTGACGATCCGGTGCTGATCGCGGACAACAGAGAATACATCACCTATACCGGATATCTGGACGGAGAAAAGGTAAGCGTCACTTCCACAGGCATCGGCGGTCCCTCTGCTTCGATCGCCATGGAAGAACTGGTGCAGTGCGGCGCGGACACCTTCGTGCGGGTGGGAACCTGCGGAGGTATGGATCTGAAGGTAATAGGCGGCGATATCATCGTGGCAACAGGAGCTATCCGTATGGAAGGCACCAGCAAAGAATACGCGCCGATTGAGTTTCCGGCTGTGGCAAATCTGGATGTGATCAACGCGCTGGTGACTTCTGCAAAGGATCTGGGCGTTACCTTCCACACCGGAGTGGTGGAGTGTAAGGATTCCTTCTACGGACAGCATTCCCCCCAGACAAAGCCGGTGAGCTATGAACTTGAGAACAAATGGGAGGCCTGGATGAGACTGGGCTGCCTGGCTTCCGAGATGGAGTCGGCGGCGCTGTTTACCGTGGCAAGCTATCTTAAGGTGCGCTGCGGATCCGCATTTCTGGCTGTAGGCAACCAGGAACGGGCCAAGAGAGGGATGGACAATCCTCAGGCCCATGACACTGACATGGCCGTGCGCGTAGGCGTAGGAGCCCTGCGGCGGCTGATCGCGGAAGATAAGAAAAATAAATAAAGAAAAAGGAAGAGTCAGGCTTCCTGCCGCTCTTCCTTTGCAGAAGATGAAATTTTATTGTCCCAGATGATCCCGGCGGCTACCAGGACGATGCCGAAAAGCTTGCCGGCGCTGATATTCTGGAAGACGAAGGCGTCAAAGAGGATGCCGGCGGTAAGCTGCCCTACCAGGAGAAGGATGGTGGACTCCATCACCTTCAGGTGGGAGAGGGTGATCATGGAAATGATAAAGGCCACGATGCCGAAGGCTCCGCCCAGATACAGCCACCAGGGCGCCTGTTTAAAGGCGTACAGGTCCACGGAAAAGCGGGAGGAGACCAGAAGCAGGATCAGGGACAGCACGGATGCCACCACATAATTTACCAGGGATCCGTTGTTGGTGCCAAGATGCTTGGTGCAGCGGTAATTGATCATTTTTGAAATAACGGTGGCACAGCCGTTTACAAAGGCCAGGGTCAGTACGAAAGCCATAAATACGCTCCTTTCTAAGACAGGTTGATGATGATAAGTCCTGCGAGGATCAAAAGGAAGCAGGGAAGCCTCCTGAAGTTAAAGGGGATCTTCGGAACGCCGAACCAGCCGAAATGATCGATCACAGCGGAGATCACAAGCTGCCCGGTGACGGAGATGCAGGTCATGAAGGAGACGCCCAGGATCCCGATGCAGTAGCTGGAGCTTACCACAAGGAAGATCCCGAAAAAGCCTGCGGAATACAGGTACCAGGGCATTCCGGAAATCTTCAGTTTTTCGCCGGTGGTGGCCTTCATATATAAGATCAGAAGGATCCCGCCGATGGCATGGACCATAAAGCTCATGCCGAACATGCCCACATGGTTGGTGAGCATGCCGTTCAGGCTTGCCATGGCGGACTGGCAGGCGCCTGCCAGAAGGGTGAACAACGCGTACATATACAGTACCTCCTGTATGCTATAAGAATCATCTGTCATAAAATCTAATTGTTGAGTATGCCATATGTGAAATAAAAAAGCAATAGGATAAAAGAAAATATTTAATCGGGTTTTTGCAAAAAAAGTGTAGTAATTATAGGGAAAATGTTATAAAATAATCTTACTAAGCACAAATTGTTTGTTAAGATTGAAGAAAACACCCGATGAAGATTCTACAAAAAGGAGAGAAGTACATGAAGGCGTGGGAAATTGCACAAAAAGTTTTTACGGAAGCCAAGCCTGTCATCCGGACGGAAGAAGAGCAGACCTGGACGGACAACGTAGACGTATCCGGCTTCTATGATCAGAATCTGGCATTGGACTGGGGAAGCAATGTACCAGGATCCGGCGCACCGGAGAAGATCATGGTCGCAGCCGTACAGGCACTGGAAAACAGAGGCTACCAGGTAAGCCAGGCCGGTTACCGGTATCTGGAGGAAGGCCTCCGGGCACACGCGGACAGAGACTTTGTCCGGCTCCATCAACTGTCGGCCCTTCTGCGCAGAGAGCTGGCTCATGCGGTGAAGGACGAGAGTTCTCCCTATTGGGACTATAAATATTATACCTCTTTTGAGGAGTATGAGATGGCGGTAAGCTTTCCGGAAGCGGTTCCGGTGGATACCTCTACAGAGGATTTTAAAGAAAAGATCCACGCCGGATGGCTGGCTCAGCTCATCGGCGGAGCCATGGGGACCATGGTGGAAGGCTATACCCACGAAAACCTGGTAAAAGCGTTCGGCGACGTAAAAGGCTATCTGCGCCAGCCGAATACATACAACGACGACATCACCTTTGAACTGGCGTTCCTGGATGCTTTTTCAAAGAACGGCTATAACATCACTTCAGAAGATATCGCCTTATCCTGGGTGGGCCTGATCCCCTGCGGCTGGTCGGCAGAAGAGCTGGCTATCCGGAATATCAAAAACGGGATCTTCCCGCCGGAAAGCGGTACCTATAGAAATCCTTTCAATGAATGGATCGGAGCACAGATGCGCGGGGCCATCTGCGGCATGACGGCTCCGGGAGATCCATATCTGGCAGCGGGACTGGCCTGGAAGGACGGAGAAGTGTCCCATGCGAACAATGGTATTTTAGGCGAAGTCTTTAATGCGGTCATGGCATCCCTTGCTTTTGTCACAGACGACATAAGAGAGATCGTAAAAAAAGCAATGGACATGATCCCAAAAGACAGTGAATATTATTCGGTGATCTCATTCGCGTATGACTGCTGTCTGCGGTATGAGGACTGGGAGGACGCCCTCAGGGCCTGTGAGGAAAAATACCACAGGTACAACTGGATCCACGCTTATCCCAACGCCTGCTGTGAGATCATCGCATTAATATACGGGAACGGGGATTTCCGGGAAACACTCCACATCATCACCATGTGCGGGATCGACGTGGACTGCAACGCGGGAATGATCATGCCGCTCCTGGCGATACAACAGGGGATCTCTTCAATCCCTGAAGAATTGATTCATCCGGCTTTCGGAGAACTGATCACCTATATGAGAGGGGAATACCGGAAGCTGTCCATGGAGGAATTGGTTCAGAAAACGATCAACAGCATTAGAAATGCTGAGCATCAAAAATAAAAGGAGGAAATGAAATATGAAGAAAAAATTCTTAGCAGCAACACTTTCCGCAGCAATGGTACTTTCTCTTGGAGTATCCGCGGTACCTGTAATGGCAGAGGACGACGGCGAGCCCTATAAGGCGGCCCTCCTTCTGAATGGTACTCTTGGAGACAAATCCTTCTATGATTCCGCAAACGCAGGCCTGACCGCTCTTCAGGAAGAGCTTGGAGAGGACAAGTTCACCTTTAAGGTAGAGCAGATGGGCGCTACCGCTGCAGATGAAGCAAAATGGGAGCCGACCATTTATGATTATTGTGACGACGGATCCTACGACGTGATCATCTGCGGAACCTTCCAGATGCTCGCAGCACTTACAAACGCTGCCAACGACTATCCGGACCAGAAGTTCATCTACTTTGATGAAATGTTCGACTACAGCGCAGGCGGCGAAGAAAACGTATACAATGTAATGTACAAACAGAACGAGGTTTCTTATCTGGTAGGCGCTATGGCGGCTCTTATGACCACAGATGAATCTCTGGAAATGGTCGATCCGTCCAATGCTATCATCGGATTCCTGGGCGGTATGGAAAACTCCGTTATCAAGGACTTCCTGGTAGGTTATATCCAGGGTGCCCAGTCCATTAACCCTGATATCCAGGTAGCTCTGGCTTATGTAGGAAACTTCTATGATTCCGCAGCCGGAAAGGATATGGCGCTGACCCAGTACCAGAACGGCGCAGACGTTGGATTCAACGTAGCAGGAAGCGCCGGACTCGGACAGATCGAAGCGGCTGCAGACGCCGGCAGATATGCATTCGGTGTTGACTCCGACCAGGCAGCTCTTCTTCCGGATTACGCGGCAAACATTCCTACTTCTGCTATCAAGAACGTAGGCAACTCCCTGATCCGTGCCATCAAGATGGACATGGAAGGCGAGCTTCCTTACGGAACACTTGAGTACCTGGGATTTGCAGAAGGCGGCGTTGAGCTGGTAGAAGACGCTCACTATGAAGAGGTTGTTCCGGAAGAGATCCGTACACAGATCGCAGATCTGAAAGAGCAGATCACAAACGGCGACATTACTGTTCAGTCCGCACTTGGCGAAAATGCAATGAGCGAGGACGATATTCAGGCTCTCATCGAATCTGTACAGGTAGGATAAGTATTTAAGCGGGCCTGGGCCCTGCGATCCAGCCCCGGGTGATAAGGCCGGGGCTGGATTTTTTTATCTCAGAATATAAATTTCACATCAAATAAGAAAAGAGAAGGGGTGAGCAGATTTGGATAATCAGATCGTATTACAGATGAACCACATCATGAAGATTTACGGAAATGGTGTGGTTGCAAATGAGGATGTATCCTTAGAGCTGCGAAAAGGCGAGATCCACGCGCTGCTGGGAGAGAACGGCGCGGGGAAAAGTACCCTGATGAAGGTGCTCTTCGGCATTGAGGCGCCGGATCAGGGAGAGATCCTGCTGAACGGACAGCAGACCACCATCCGGTCTCCGCAGGATGCCATCAGCAAGGGCATCGGTATGGTGCATCAGCATTTCATGCTGGTTCCCTCCCTCACGGTGGCGGAAAACATCATCCTGGGCGTTGCGCCCAAGAAAGGGCCTTTCATTGACATGGACAAGGCGGTGGAAGCCGCTTCAAACATTGCCAGAGAATATAATTTTGATATCGACGTGCGCCAGAAGGTGGAGGAGATCCCGGTAGGCATCAAGCAGAAGGTGGAGATCCTGAAAGCCCTGTACCGGGGAGCAGAGATCCTGATCCTGGACGAGCCCACTGCCGTTCTTACACCGCAGGAGACAGAAGAGCTGTTCGTACAGCTTATGAAGCTTAGGGAAAAAGGGCATACGATCATCTTTATCTCCCATAAGCTGGACGAGATCAAGCAGATCTGTAACCGCGCCACCATCATGAGGAACGGCAAGAGCATGGGAACCTACGAAGTGGCGGACATCTCCACCCAGGAAATGTCAAGACTGATGGTAGGAAGAGAGGTATCCCTGAAATTTGATAAAAAAGAACAGCACCTTACAGACAATGTGTTCCTGAAGGTGAGAAATCTCACCGTACATAATTCCCAGGGCGTCCTGAAGGTGGACGATCTGTCCTTTGACTTAAAGGGCGGCGAGATCCTGGGGATCGCAGGCGTGGAAGGAAACGGACAGACCGAACTGGTGGACACCCTCACCGGTCTGAACAAACGATACAAGGGGACGATCCAGCTCAAGGGAACGGATATTGCCGCGGCATCGATCCAGGCGATCCGCGATATGAAGCTGGCAAATATCCCGGAAGACCGTATGACCTCCGGCTGCGCGGGAACCCTGAGTATCCAGGAAAACCTGTTTTCCAACCAATACCGCAGCGAAAAATATTCCGGCCGTTTCTTCATGAAGAAAAAAGCCATTGAGTCCAGAAGCGACGAGCTGATCAAAGAATATCTGATCAAATGTAAATCCAGAAAGCAGAATGTAGGAATGCTCTCCGGAGGAAATATCCAGAAGGTGATCGTTGCCAGAGAATTTTCCACCGGACCGGACATCATCATCGCAAACCAGCCTACCCGCGGTATCGACGTAGGAGCGGCGGCATTTATCCGTAAGCGTCTTCTGGAGTTCCGGGACGCCGGCTGCGCCATCCTTCTGATCTCCGCCGACCTGACCGAGATCTTCTCCTTAAGCGACCGTCTGGCGGTTATGTACAAAGGAAAATTTGCAGGCTTCTTTACCGACGTGGAGCACGTAACGGAAGACGAGCTTGGCCAGCATATGCTGGGCATCAAGCATGACGATGTATTGGAGGGTGTAATGTATGAGTAGTGCAAAAAGATTTGAAATCCTGCGGACTGTGTTCGCTGTTGTGGTTGCACTGGCAATCTCTTTTGTCATCATCTTTTTGGTGAGCGAGCAGCCATTGGAAGCGATCAAGCAGTTGCTGACGGGACCGCTTACCAGCAAACGAAACTTCGGTAACGTGCTGGAATCCATGATCCCCCTTATTTTTACCGGTACCGGCGTATGTATCATGTTCTCCGCCAACCAGATCAACCTGGCAAGTGAGGGCGCGTTCCATATCGGCGGTCTGATCGCCACCTGCGTGGCCATCAATATGACGGCAAGATTTGTCTCCCCTGTGACGGCCATGATCTGTGCAGGACTGGCGGGCGCACTGTTTACCGCGATCCCGGCGATCATGAAGATCACCACCAGCGCTCCGGAGCTGGTATCTTCGCTGATGATCAACTATATTGCTCTGTATTTCGGAAACTATATGCTCAATAACGTGATCGGCGACCCGAGAGCCAGCGCAGCTTCCTACGTTCTTTCCGATGCTTCCAAGCTTCCGGTATGGCTTTCCAGGACCCGTGTCCATGTGGGCTTTTTCATCGCCATCGGCGTGGCTGTCCTGGGCTATATCTTCCTGTACCGGACAAAGATGGGCTATGAGCTCCGTCTTACCGGTGAGAACGGCGAGTTTGCCAAGTATTCCGGCATCAATATCATTAAGGTCATTATGGTCTCCCAGCTTCTGGGCGGCTTTGTGGCCGGGCTTGGCGGCGGCGTGGAAATGCTGAGCCCCATTTATCAGAGATTTACCTGGACGGCGCTCCTGGGCTATGGCTGGGACGCCATCGTGATCTGTACCCTGGCAAAGAAAAATCCTTTGTATACGCCTTTTGCCGCACTGTTCCTGGCATACCTGCGGACCGGAGCGTCCATCATGTCCAGAAGAACGGATGTTACGCTGGAGATCGTACAGATCACACAGGGTATCATCATCATGCTGGTTGTGGCGGAGCAGTTCCTGAGCAAGTATAAGCACAAGATGATCGCAAAAGAGGCGAAAGCGGCTCTTAAAGAAGAGGAGGTGGCATAAGTATGTGGAATGCGATTTTATCCCCTGATTTTTTCAGCGCAATCTTAAGATCCGCCACTCCGATCCTGTTTGCCGCTTTGGCAGCGGGCGTGGCTTCAAAATCCGGTATCACCAACATGGCTCTGGAAGGGATCCTTCTCTTTTCCGCCCTGTTTGGCGTTATCTTTTCCTCACTGACCCACAGCGCGTGGCTGGGCCTTCTGATCACTATGATCATCGGCGGCCTGATCGGCCTGATCCTGGCCTTCTTCGTGCTGAACCTGAAAACAGATGAGATCCTTGCGGCGATCGCCATCAACCTGGCGGCTACCGGCGGAACCGTTCTGATCATGCTGTATTTCTCCGGCGATCGTGGTGTTTCTTCTTCTATCCGAAGTTTTGCCACGCCGACGGTGACCATCCCGGTCATTGATAAGATCCCCTTTATCGGAGAGATCCTTTCCGGTCAGAATGTCCTGACCTGGCTGTCTCTGGTGGCAGTGGTGATCATGCACCTGTTCCTGTACAAGACTCCTCTGGGACTTGCGATCCGCGCCGTGGGCGAAAATAAAAACGCTGCGGAATCCGTAGGCATCAGCTCCAGGAGGATCCAGTACATTGCCCTGATCTTAAGCGGCGTGCTGGCAGCTATGGGCGGCTTCTACCTGTCCGGCGGATATATGAACATGTTTACAAAGGACATGGCCGGCGGCCGTGGTTACATTGCTCTGGCGGCATCCAGCATGGGCGGGAACACTCCTGTGGGAGGATTTCTGGTATCCCTGCTCTTCGGTGCGGCCCAGGCGCTGGCCAATATCATGCAGCTTACCTCTGTGATGCCTTATGAGATCATCCTGATGGTGCCGTATCTGACCACACTGATCGGCCTTGGTATCTACTACTACAGCAGAAAGAAAAAGAGGGAGCGTTTAAGTGGCAAATAAAAGAAAGATCATTATGGACTGCGATCCGGGGATCGACGACGCGGTGGCCCTTTGCCTGGCCGCCGCCCACCCGGAGGCATTTGAACTGTTAGGCATTACCACTGTGGCAGGAAACCAGACCATAGAAAAGGTCACGGAGAACGCCCTGCGGCTTACTGATTTTTATGGACTGGACGTTCCGGTGGCAAGAGGGGCGAAAACCCCGATCCTCCGTCCGCCGGTGACGGCTTCGGATATCCATGGAAAGAACGGGATCGGAGATGCAGAGATCCCGGCTTCAGAGAGACAGGCAGTGCCGGAGACGGCGGTCCTGTTTATGAAAAAGCTTTTTGACGGGCTGGGTGAAGGGGAGAAGATCACACTGATTCCCACCGGCCCTCTCACAAATGTCGCCCTGTTGTTCGACGTTTTTCCGGAGGTTAAGGAAAAGGTGGAGGAGATCATCCTCATGGGCGGCGCGGCTTCGGGCGGAAATGTGACCCCGGCAGCGGAATTTAATATTTATGAAGACCCGGAAGCGGCAGCCATTGTTTTTGACAGCGGGATCCCGGTGGTCATGTGCGGCCTGGACGCCACACACCTTTGCGGGATAAGCTGGGAAAACGCTGCGGCCCTCAGGGAAAATGGCGGCAGGATCGCCCGGGCCGTAGGGGAAATGGTAAGTTTTTATCTGAAAAGTCCGGCCTATAAAAACAGAAAGGCGGCCTGCATCCATGATGCGGTGACCTTTATGTATCTGCTCCACCCGGAAATCTTCAAGGGTGTGAAGATGCCGGTGACGGTAGACTGTTCAGATGGAATCATGCGCGGGAATACCCTTTGCGATATGCGGGGATTTGTTCCGGAAGAGGGACTGCAGGTCACGGTCCTTATGGATGCGGACGGAGATAAATTCCAGGAATACCTTCTGGAGGCCGTGCGTTCCCTGGACGGCAGCCTGAGGGGCAGGTAGCCGCGCGGGTATCGCCTGCCGGCTCCCAGCGGCTGAAAGGGCCGCAGGCATGAAAAGCAGAAAATAACAGCTTCGTACAGATCTATACGAAGCTGTTATAGCTTAAAGAAGTTTTAATTTTTCAAATTCTTCATCCGGAAGGAGAGCGGAAGTAGTCCCTACAACGGCGGCGGCCACCATGTTTGCCTTGGCTATGGCTTTTGGGAGGGGATCGCCTTTTTTCAGGCAGGCCATGACAGAGCCGATGTGGGAATCCCCTGCGCCGATGGTATCTGCCAGATTTACGGAAAAGGCGGGAATGGTCTCTTCCTTTTCTCCGTCGAAATAATAGCAGCCATTGGCTCCCAGTGTGACAATCACCGTATTGTGCGTTTTTTCATACAGAGCCCTGGCAGCCTGGGAAACGGAGTTTTCCTCTGTGACGGACAGGACCTCGGTCTCATTTAAATGAAGCACCGGGGAAAGGCAAAAGAGTCTGGCCAGAAGCCAGGGATCGATGCGGGAAATACGGGGGCCGGGAGCAAAAAAGACCTTCAGCCGGGGATTCTTTTCCAGAAAATCCACGATGACCGGGCCTGTGCTTTCCTCGATCTCCAGACCGCAGATGTAAACGGAATCGATCTCTTCCAGATCAAGGAGCCGGAACCATTCCTCGCGGAAAAGATATTCCGCGCCGTGATCACAGACAAAGGTGCGCTCGCCGGTGTTTTCCACAAAACAGTAACAGCAGCCGTTGTCCTTATCCGGGGTGGGGATGGGGGAGGAGATCCCCCGGCGGTGTAATTCTTCCCGGACGAAGTGGCCGTAAGTTCCGGTCCCTACAGGGGAGAAGAGGATATAGGGCACCTGAAAGTGCCGGATGGATTCCGAAACATTAAAGGCGCAGCCGCCCAGAGACATCTGCTGGCGGCGCACATGGACGTCTTCTCCTGTTCTGGGGAGGCGCTCCATCAGTTCAATGATTACGTCTACTACGGTAGATCCGATAACTAATATTTTTTTCATGGCAGCTCCTTTAGCGGTTACGGGGACAGGCTCCCCGGGATTTGTAAAAATTGTCAGGAAACCGCCGGAGACGGCGGTTCCGCTACGGATGTTATGCTATCACAGTTTAATTTTGCTGGCAATATGGAAAGGAGAATTTATGGGAAAAACCATTCTTTTAAAGAACGCTTCGCTGCTCACGGAAGAGGCGGAGTGCATTTCCTCCCAAAATGTGTATGTAAAAGACGGCAAGATCGAAAAGATCCTTCCCGGGGACAGGGACGACGGCTCCCTGAAGGCGGAGGAGACCATAGACTGCAGCTCTTACTATGTAAGCCCCGGACTTGCCAACCTGCATACCCATACGGCGATGAACATTTTCAAGGGCATTGCCGAGGATGTGACGGCAGACGCCTGGTTCAACGAGATGATCTGGCCCTATGAAAGCAAGATGACGGACGACGATGTTTATATCGGAACCTTGCTTGGGATCGCAGAAATGCTCAACAACGGTGTGACTGTTTTCGCGGATCATTATTTCGGGGAAGAACAGGTTTTAAAGGCTGTGAAGGAAACCGGAATCCGGGGGGATCTGGCGCCCACGATTTTCGGTGCGGCCCCGGAATTCCCGGAGCGCCTGGCACAGGTTAAAGAGTTTATTACGAACCACAGGAACGATTCAGATAAGATCGCCTTCCATATGGGCCCCCACGCCAATTATACCTGCCCGGCACCTACCCTGGGGCAGATCGTGGACGAAGCGAAGGCTCTGGATCTTCCCATCCATCTTCATGTATCCGAGGAGGACGTGCAGGTGGAAAAGGCAAGAGCGGAAACCGGCCTGACGCCTTTCGGGATCCTCCACGAAGCAGGGGGATTTGACTGCAAGGTGCTCATCGGACACGGACTCTGGGTGGAAGAAGAGGATCTGAAATATTTAAGAGACGATACCTGGTTTGCCTTCTGCCCGAAGACGTATATGAAGCTGGCTTCTGGCAGAGGCGGATTTTTCGATTATTATAAACAACTGAATTTCGGCTTCGGGACAGACGGGGCGGCCAGCTCCAATACCTTAAATCCTGTGGAACAGGCGCGGCTCTTCGGGCTTCTGGGAAAGTTCCAGGACAGGAACGCGGCGGCTTTCGACGCGCCTTTTATCTGGAAGCACCTGATGAAGAGCCATGAAGCCTTTCCATTTAAGAGCGGAAGGCTCGCGGAGGGCGCGCCGGCGGATCTGGTGATCTGGGATCTGTATCAGCCGGATACCTTCCCCTTCTACAGTCCGATCTCGGCCATCCTTTACAGCAGCAACAGCCAGAATGTAAAGTACACCATGGTGGCAGGTGAATTCCTGAAATACGACGGAAAGCTGAAGATGGATACAGAGACGCTCAGGAAGGAAGCGATCCGCCTTCAGAAGGATCTTCTGGCCAGAGGAAAAGGAAAGGCGGAAGTAAGCTACTGATATCGTCCTGTGAGTACGGCGGCGGGCCGTATAATGAAAGAATTGGAGGAATGATCTTGAAAGCAAAGAGAGTTTTTATTATTGTTCTGGACAGCTACGGCATCGGTTATGAGCCGGATGCGGATAAGTTCGGAGACGTGGGGGCCAATACACTGGCGTCCATTGTGAAATCGGATAAATACGATACGCCCAATATGAAAAAGCTTGGCCTTTTTAATATCGAGGGTGTAGACTGTGCGGAAGGCGTGGACAAGCCCATCGGTTCTTTTGCCAGACTGCAGGAGTCCTCTATGGGAAAGGACACCACCATCGGACACTGGGAGATCGCCGGCGTGATCTCGCCCAATCCCCTTCCCACCTACCCGGACGGATTTCCGGAGGAAGTGCTGAAGCCCTTCCGGGAAGCCACCGGAAGAGGCGTACTGTGCAATAAGCCATACTCTGGCACAGAGGTGATCAAGGATTATGGGCAGGAGCATATGAAGACAGGGGATCTGATCGTATATACATCTGCGGACAGTGTGTTCCAGATCGCGGCACACGAAGAAGTGGTGCCTTTGGAGGAACTGTATCAGTACTGCCGGCAGGCGCGAGAGATCCTTACCGGAAAGCACGGCGTAGGCCGCGTGATCGCCCGCCCCTTTGTGGGAGAATATCCAAATTTCCAGAGAACGCCTCACCGCCATGACTTTTCTCTGGAGCCGCCGAAGACCACCATGCTGGATATCCTTATGGAAAAAGGCTATGATACCATCGGCGTGGGAAAGATCTACGACATCTTCGCCGGAAAAAGCGTACAGCAGACCACATCCATCGAGAACAATACAGACGGCATGAACAAGACCCTTGGGATCATGGATCAGGACTTCACCGGACTCTGCTTTGTGAACCTGGTGGATTTCGATATGGTATACGGGCACAGGAACAATGTGGACGGATACGCAAACGCCGCCACAGAGTTCGACCGTCAGTTGGGACAGTTTATGGAGAAGATGCGGGAGGACGATATCCTGATCATCACCGCCGACCATGGCTGTGATCCGGGCTTTACCTGCAGCACCGACCACTCCAGAGAATATGTGCCTATGATGATCTATGGAAAAGCCATCAAAGAAGGGGTGGATCTTGGAACCCGTCCCACCTTCGCGGACATTTCCGCCACTGTGCTGGATATCTTTGACACGGAAGGAACCGCAGGGACCAGCTTCTTAAAAGAAGTGCTGAAATAAAACGTCCTGTCTGCCGGAACGGCAGCTGACAGATAAAAATCAATGAATGGAGGTAATGAATCTATGAGTATTCCAACACCACACAACACAGCGAAATTAGGAGACATTGCGAAAAAGGTACTGCTTCCGGGGGATCCCTTAAGAGCAAAATACATCGCGGAGACGTATCTGGAGGATCCGGTATGCTTCAATACCGTCCGCAATATGTTTGGCTTCACAGGTAAATATAAGGGCGAACCGGTTTCCGTTATGGGAAGCGGCATGGGAATGCCCTCTATGGGAATCTACAGCTATGAGCTGTTTAATTTCTACGATGTGGATAAGATCATCCGCATCGGCTCCGCCGGCGCACTGCAGGACGACATCAATGTGATGGACATTGTGATCGCCATCGGCGCCTGCACAGATTCCAATTACGCCAGCAACTACTGCCTGCCGGGAACCTTTGCGCCTACCGCAAGCTATGATCTTCTCTCCAAAGCCGTAGAGGTGGCAAAGGAGCAGGGCACACCGGTACATGTAGGCAACGTGGTATCTTCCGACGTATTCTACAGCGACGATCCAAAGAAACAGGATGGCTGGAAAAAGATGGGCGTTCTCTGTGCGGAAATGGAATGCGCGGCTCTCTACATGAACGCCGCAAGAGCCGGAAAGCAGGCTCTGGGTATCCTGACCATCTCCGACCATATCTACCGTGAGGAGGCGATCTCTGCAGAGGCGAGACAGACCTCCTTCAACAAGATGATGGAGATCGCGCTGGGAATCTGATCAGGGAATCATATTATTTTTGTGAGGTTTCAATAAAATGATAACTTATCTTAATGAAAAAACAGTATATTGCGGTACATCGATCGCAGAATTTAATAAAATACGAAACATACTGGAAATAAATAAAATCAATTATAAGTATGGTACTATAGATCCCGCACATAACAGTTATATGGGGCCTCGCGGAGTAACAAGAAGTGTGGGAGGCAATGTTGCACCGTCTTCCCTGATTTATGAAATCAAAGTTCACAAAGAAGATTATGATGAATCAATGTACTATATTTATAATGCGGGCAAAAAATAGGTAGAAAAAGATTAAATACCCCACCTTAGTATACCGATCCTGTCGGGTTGCTAAGGCGGGGTATTATTTTTAGGTGCGCCAGGGGAGAAAGATGCCGACGGGGTCGTCTGTGCCGCCGGCATAAGTTGGGGAAAGCATACAGACGCCTGATCTCTTTTAATTCGTTTGTCGGAATAATGCTCTTAACAATTGCCTATGTATATCATATGAAGGGAGAATGCAATTAAAATTTAGAAATTTGCTTAAAAAAATAGATTCCCGAATCATTCCGATGCATGTATACTAAGCTATAGGATCCCGTTTTTTATAAGGAGGAATGAAAATACATGCAGAGACAAAACTTTAAATGGCAGGAAATGACCATGGGAACCTGCTACTATCCGGAGCACTGGGACAAGAGCCTGTGGGAGCAGGATATTGAGAGAATGCTGGACTGCGGCATTTCGGTCATACGTATAGCGGAATTTTCCTGGAATAAGATCGAGCCGGAGGAAGGAACGTTTACTTTCGGATTTTTTGATGAATTTCTGGAGCTCTGCCGGAAAAAGGATATAAAGGTGATCTTCGGAACGCCGACGGCAACGCCTCCGGCCTGGCTGACGGAAAAATATCCGGAGGTATTAAACGCCGCAAAGGACGGAACCTTGTACCGCCATGGCGGAAGAAGGCATTATAATTATAATTCCCCTGTATATAACAGACTGTCGGCAAGGATCGTGGAGGAAATCGGAAAGCATTACGGAAAGCATCCGGCGATCGTGGGATGGCAGATTGACAACGAGCTGAACTGTGAGACCTGTGAATTTTATTCCGAAGCGGATTCAAAGGCTTTCCGGGAATTTGCAAAGGAAAAATACGGCTCCCTGGAAGCGCTGAACAAGGCCTGGGGCACGGCATTCTGGAATCAGACCTATACCTCCTGGGAACAGATCTACGTTCCCCGCCTGGTCTTAAGCAGCGGCATCAATCCGCACATGCATCTGGATTATTTTAGGTTTATCTCAGAAAGCGCGGTACGGTTCTGCAAGATGCAGGCGGATATTCTCAGGAAATATTGTAAAGAGAGTGATTTTATCACTACAAACGGGATGTTCTGGAACATTGACAACCACCGGATGGCAGAAGAATGCCTGGATGTTTATACCTATGACAGCTATCCCAATTTTGCCTATGGCCTTGCTGCGGTGCCGGATAAGCACGCCCTGAAAGACCGGCACTGGTCCAAAAATCTGAACGAGGTGCGCTCCATCTGCCGGCATTTCGGCATTATGGAACAGCAGTCCGGCGCCAATGGCTGGACCACCCGCATGGAATCGCCTGCTCCCCGTCCGGGCCAGCTAAAGCTGTGGGCTATGCAGAGCGTCGCCCATGGTGCGGACTTCGTATCTTTTTTCCGCTGGCGGACCAGCACCATCGGTACGGAAATCTATTGGTACGGGATCCTGGACTATGATAACCGGGACAACCGGAAGCTGGCGGAAGTGAAAGATTTTTATCAGATGTTTAAGAAACTGGATCCGGTATGCGGGGCAGAGTATGTGGCTGCCTTTGCGCTGCTGAAGGATTACGATAATGTCTGGGATACTGAGGTGGACGTCTGGCACAGGAGGGTGGCCGAAGAGAGCGAGGAAGAGATATTCGCGGCGGCGGAACTGAGCCATACGCCTTATGATGTGGTATATCTGCGTCCGGAGACGGATGTTTCCGATCTGGAGGGGTATCCGGTGGTCTTTTATCCCCATCCGGTGATCCTGGATGAAAAGCGTGCGGCCCTCCTGGAAGAATATGTAAGCCGCGGCGGTACGCTGATCGTGGGATGCAGAAGCGGATATAAGGATATGCAGGGACATTGTGTGATGCTGCCCCAGCCGGGACTTCTGCAGAAGCTGACCGGGACGGACGTTAAGGACTTTACTTTTGTAAATCCCAGGGAAGAGCGCACATCGGCTGTATGGGGGCAGGAAGAGATGGAAACACCGGTATTCAATGACGTGCTGACTCCGCTGGAAGGTACAAAGGTGCTGGCTTCCTATAAAAACGGATATTACGCCGGGGAGGCGGCGCTTACGGAGCATGCTTTTGGAAAAGGCCGGGTGCTCCATCTGGGCAGTGCCTTTTCAAAGGAGAATACCTGCCGGATCTTCCGGTACACAGGAATCTATGACCTGTTTGCGGATCTGGCGGATATTCCGGAGACCATGGAAGCGGTTCTGCGCCGGAAGGATAAAAGGTATTATCTGTTCGTATTAAATTTCCAGAAGGACTGGGGGGAAATCTGCCTGAAACAGGAAATGCGGCGGATGGATACCGGAGAGATCTGTAAAGGAAAACTTATGCTTCCGGCCTATGGAACTGTGGTACTTGCCCGGGAGGATGAAGGAGAATAATATTTTAAATCGTTCTTGACAACGCCTTGGAAAAGAGATATATTTGTCTCATAATAAAGAGACAAATATATCTCTTTTTGCGCGGACGACAAAGAATCTGACGACGGTCAGGTTCGATACGATTTATGAAAAAGGAGAAAACTGCCATGAAAAACAAAATAAAAGAATACGTCCTTCTGTTTTTTATCCTCTTAGAATTTCTGGGAGTGGCTTACGATGGTCTTTTGAATGAGTCCAGGATCATCCGTCCCATAGACGGAAGCTACCGTTTCCAGGCATCGGATCTTCCCCTGATCCTCACGACGATCGCTTTCGTCGTTTACGTGGTATATCTGGTGATCTCATACCTGCATGAGGTGAAAAAAGCCCCCAGGGCATCGAAACGCATAACCCGGAAAATAAGCGCGAAATTCGGCTGGTTCGGCTTTTTTGGATTCTTTGGCTTTCTCGGGATCCCGGCCTATATGATGCAGGGCCAGGTATGGCCGTTCTTTTTCTTTGTATTTTTTGGGTTTTTTGGACTCTTTTATGAGGCAAAACTCAGCAATACGCTTATGGATGAGAGATTCCTGGAAGAACGGAAAAGAGCCCAGCTTACTTCTTATAAGACCGGATTTGGCCTGCTGTGGCTGATCGCCTGGTTTATGGCACTTGCGGGAGGACATTTCAATACGGATCTTGTGGCTATCATATTTTCCGCGTCTTCTTCCCTGATCATCGCGCTGGTCATGTTTTTGAAGCATTATTTATTATATAAATACGACACAGAGGAAGAGGAATGATATGGGCGTGGAAGGCTTTACCTGCAATTTAAAGAAATACAGGCTTCAGAAAAATATGACCCAGGAGCAGCTTGCCGATGCGGTGGGCGTGCGCCGGGAGACCATCATGCGCCTGGAAAAGGCACAGTATAATCCCTCTCTGAAGCTGGCGATAGACATTTCGCGGGCGGTGGGAGCGCCGATCGAGGAGATCTTTGTGTTTGAATGACGTGCCTGCCCGACCAGCCATTCTTGACAGCTGCTTCATGGTTTGAGCGCGGTAATGGGCACCACGCAAACGCCGTCTTCCCGTTGGTAGGCAGCGCTGCTCAGGCCGCAGATGACGCAGAGAAGGGAGGGCGGTACAGAGCCGTCCTCTTTTGCGATCTCATTTTTGATTGCCAGCAGATTCTCTGCAGCCTGATCGATCTGGTTGGCGCCAAGTTTGATCTCAAAAGCGCACCATTGTCCGCCGGGAAGTTCTATGACTGCATCCAGTTCCCGATTATTATAGTCTTGATAATGATAAAGCTTTCCACCGAAAGACTCTGCATAAATTTTTAAGTCGTGTTCGCAGAGTGCCTCAAAGAGGAAACCAAGGGTTTCCAGATCGCCCAACAGCATTTCCGGCGTGGCATTTAAAAGAGAACATGCCAGGGAAGGATCTGCGAAATGCCTTTTCTCGGCCTGCTTAACCCTTACGGAAGAGCGGATCTTAGAGGAAAATGGAGGCTGATTGTCAATGATGAACAGCCTGCTGAATATATCAAGATAAGAAGCAACGGTTTCTACATCGATATCCTCGTCATCTACGGATTTGATATCATTTTTCAGAGTACGATTGGTGGCGGTGGTACTTTCGTTTCGTGCAAGGGAACGGAGAAGCTGACGCATTTTTTCCGTATTGCGTTTGATGCCGTCTATGCGATAGGCATCATCGTCAATGATCGCGTTTAAATATTCAGCGGGAAGAAGCGCCGCTTCTTTAAGAGGAAGATCCAGGCTTCCCGGCCATCCGCCCCGGATGATCTGTTCAATAAGCTGTTTTAAATCTACTTCTCCCGTCATAACAGGGGAAAGATTTCCCCTGCACAATTCCTCAAGAGAGATCTGCCCGGAGGAAGCACCGGTTTCGTATAAAGACATCGTATGCATCCGAAGTCTGGCAATCCTTCCGGCACCGCTGTGCAGGATGCCTTTATGATTGGGCGTGGCCGAACCGGTAAGGATAAACTGTCCCTTTTGGGGAGACTGATCCACCTTGTAGCGTACAGCATCCCATAGAAGGGGGACTTCCTGCCATTCATCAATGAGGCGGGGAGACGGTCCTTCTAATACTGTGGATGGGGAAAGCTCAGCAAGTTTTCGGTTTTGAAAATTGCCGGCGGGATCGCCTATGAAGATACTGCTCTTGCTATGGTAAGACGAGGTCCATGTTTTTCCGCACCATTTTGGGCCTTCGATACAGACGGCTCCAAATGTGGATAAGTATTGTTCGACTTTGGGATCAATGATCCTTGAAAGATACTGTTGCTTTTTCAAAGTGTGCACCTCCTCATACCTGATTATAGCCCAATCCGATAGATTTTGCAATTCCAATCCGATGGATTTTGAGATTTCAACCCGATAGATTCTACAATTACAATCCGATAGATTTTGCAATTTCAATCCGATTAATTTTATTCCTGTGACATTTCTTAGTTTCCCCAGAGAAAGATGGTTTATACAAAAGCATTTTTTATACAAAAGCTGCCCTGAAATTCAGGACAGCTCAAACATTCCATTGTATAGCTGGTAATAAATCCCTTTCTGAGCCAGAAGCTCATCGTGGTCGCCTCTTTCCATGATCTTTCCGTGTTCCAGGACCATAATGGCGTTGGAATTGCGCACGGTAGACAGCCGGTGGGCGATGACGAATACCGTCCGCCCTTCCATTAGCTGGTCCATACCTTTTTCGATGAGGGCCTCGGTACGGGTATCAATGGAGGAGGTGGCCTCATCCAGGATCAGCACCGGCGGATCCGCCACGGCGGCCCGGGCAATGGCCAGAAGCTGGCGCTGGCCCTGGGAGAGATTGGCGCCGTCGCTGGTGACCATGGTGTCGTAGCCTTTGGGAAGCCGGCGGATAAAGGAATCCGCATTGGCGATCCGGGCCGCGTTTTCAATTTCCTCCTGGGTGGCGTCCAGTTTTCCGAAACGGATATTGTCGGCAATGGTTCCGGTAAACAAGTGGGTATCCTGCAGTACGATCCCCAGACTGCGTCGCAGGTCGTCTTTCCGTATCTTTCTGACGTCGATGCCGTCATAGGTGATCTCACCCTTTGAAATATCGTAAAACCGGTTGATCAGGTTGGTGATGGTGGTCTTTCCCGCTCCGGTAGAACCCACAAAGGCGATCTTCTGTCCCGGCTTGGCGTAAAGGGAAATATCATTCAGGATCCGCTGCTCCGGCTGGTAGCCAAAGGTCACATGGTTAAAACGCACATCTCCCTTTAAGGGGACCAGAGGCGCTTTCGGATCTGCGCTGTCATACCAGGCCCAGGATTTGGTGTGCTCTTTACAGGGAGTAAGGGCACCGTCAGGTCCGGTCTTTACATTTACCAGTTCAACCGTTCCCTCATCTGTTTCCGGTTTTTCTTCCATAACGTCAAACACACGCTCTGCACCGGCCAGGGCTGCCAGAAGAAAATTCCCCTGCTGGGTAAACTGGTTGATGGGCATAGCGGCCTGACGGACAAAAACAAGGTAGCTGGCAAGGCTGCCAAGATCGGTCCAGCCGGCTATGACCATGATGCCGCCTACCACCGAGATCACCGCATAATTGATATAGGAAATGCTCACCACAGCCGGGATCATGGTGGCGGCAAAGCCCTGGGCACGTGTTCCCGCCTGCTGAAGGTTCTTATTCTTTTCTATAAATTTCTCCAGGTTCTCTTTTTCATGATTGAAAACCTTTACTACCTTCTGGCCTGCCGCCATCTCTTCGATATAGGCGTCCAGTTCGCCCAGATACGCCTGATGGCGGTCGTAAAAGCGCTTGCTCTGCTTTGTGCTGTACCGGATATACAAAAACATGGCCAGATACCCCAGGATCACCAGCAGAGAAAGCCTCCAGTTTAAAAAGAACAAAAGAGCCAGTGTTCCCGCCACCTGGATAAAGCTCTGTATGATCAGGGCAAAGCTGTTGTTCAGGGCGTCTGAGATCGTATCCACGTCGTTGGTGAAAAGACTCATCAGATCCCCTTTGCGCCTGGAATCAAAGAAATTCAGGGACAGCTTCTGCAAATGTGTATACAGATCCCGCCGGATGTCATAGAGCACCTTTTGGGCGGCCCGCACCATAAGCTGGGTATACCCCAGGGTGGACAGGGCGCCTGTGCCGAAGATCAGCGCCGCGATGAGGACATTTTCAAGCAGGCTTTGGACGCTGCCGTCCTCCACGATCTGGTTGACAACAGGACGGATCATATAGGTGCCAAGAAGGTTGGCAATGGCGCTTACCGCCGCGAGGATCCCCACCAGCAGGAGCAGATGTTTATGCCGTCCGAAATAGGCGAAAAGCCGGGATACGGTATGCCGGAGATTCTTTGGACGTTTTCCGTTAAAGGTCTTAGCCAAGTGAGATCCCTCCCTTCTGAAGCGAAGGAGCGCCGGACGCATCCTTCTGTCCTTTCATCTGTGACGCATAGATTTCCTGATAGATCGGATCGGAGGCAAGAAGCTCCTGATGGGTTCCCACCGCATGGATCCTGCCGTCGTCCAGGATGACGATCTTATCTGCTTCCATTACAGAAGTGACCCGCTGGGCGATGATGATCTTTGTCACATCCGGAAGTGACCTTAAGGCGTGGCGGATCTTTCCTTCTGTGGCTGTATCCACCGCGCTGGTGGAATCATCGAAGATCAGGACCTTAGGGTTCTTCAGCAGAGTCCTGGCGATACAGAGCCGCTGCTTCTGGCCGCCGGAAATATTTACGCCGCCCTGGCCGAGATCCGTGTCCAGGCCCTTTGGCATGGCGGACAGGAATTCGTCGGCGCAGGCTTTGCGGCAGGCTTCCCATAAAGCGTCGTCGTCCGCTTCCTTGTTGCCCCAGAGAAGATTTTCCCGGACCGTTCCGGAAAACAGGACGTTTTTCTGCAGGACGATCCCTACCGCGTCCCGGAGGGCGGAAAGATCATATTCTTTTACATTATGTCCGCCCACCAGGACGCTTCCCCGGGTGGCGTCGTACAGACGGGGGATAAGCTGTACCAGAGTAGATTTGGCGGAGCCGGTCCCGCCGATGATCCCTACGGATTCCCCTGCCCGGATATGGAGATTTACGTGGGACAGGGCGGATTTTTTGGCATTCTGGAAGTATTTAAAGGATACGTCCTGAAATAGGATCTCTCCGTCCGGGATTTCCATAACCGGATCTTTTGGGGAATCCAGAGCCGTCTTTTCATCAAGGATCTCGGAAATCCTACGGGCGCTGGTCAGAGACCGGGTGAGCATCAGGAAAACATTGGAGATCATCATCAGGGAATTCAGGACCTGGAGCGCATAGCTTAGAAACGCGGTCAGTTCTCCCACTGTCATGGAACCTGCAAGGATATATCTTCCGCCGTTCCACATGATCAGCACGATAGCCGTATACAGCACCGCCTGAAAGGCCGGAAGATTCAGCACCGCGAATTTAAAGGTAGTACAACTGGCGTCCGCCAGTTCCCCGTTCACATCCTGGAATACTTCTGCTTCGTAGTCTCCCCGGACAAAAGCCTTGATGGCCCGGATGGCCGTAAGACTTTCCTGGATATGGCTGTTCACATGATCCACGGCGGTCTGCTGCCGGTTGTAAAGAGGGCTTACCTTATGGACGATAAAGGCCAGGATCACGCCCAGGACCGGCGCCGCGATGATAAACACAAGGGCGAGCCGGGGATTCAGCATCAGAGACAGTCCCACACCCAGGATCAGCATCACAGGCCCGCGGACCATGGGACGCAGGCCGCCGTTTACCGCATTCTGCATGACGGTGACGTCCGTGGTCATGCGGGTCACCAGAGAGGGCGTGGAAAAATGGTCCAGATTGGAAAAGGCAAAGTCCTGTATCCGGCTGTACTGGGCCAGACGAAGCTCCGCGCCGAAGCCGTAGGCGGCCCGGGCGGCGAATTTGGCATAGGCAAGTCCGGAGATCAGAGAAAGGACCGCGCACACCGCCATCTTCCCTCCCTGGAGAAGAAGATAAGGAATGTCCCGGGCCGGGACGCCCACATCTACGATATCGGTCATGATCACGGGAATGACCATTTCAAAAGCGCTTTCTATGATCACCAGGAGGACTGCCAGGAAGAAATCCATCCGGTATGGCTTCATATAAGAAAATATTTTTTTTAGATCCTGCAAAACCTTCACCTCCTAGAGCAGCCGTCCGCCCATGTTCCGGTAGGCGCGGGACAGGTAGTCGGCAAAATGTTCTTTTTCTTCTCCGGTAAACCCCTGGAGCATACGGGCTTCTATGGTACTGCACTGGTCTTCCCAGGCTTCAAAGGTGGCGACGCCTTTTTCGGTGAGGGAAACCTCGCCGGTGCGTCGGTCTGTTCTGGACGGGCGGCGGACAATAAAGCCGTTCCGTTCCAGGATATCCAGAGTACGGCAGATGGCTGCAGGGTCTACCTCGCAGTAATCGGCAAGAGCCCGCTGGGAAAGGACGCCTTCGGAGTACAGGCACCGAAGGACCTTGGGCTGGCCGGGAGAGAGTCCAAGCTGGCTGAGATAAGGCCGCAGATAATTCTGCTGGGCGTGCCCCGTCCGGGAGAGCAGGGTGTGAAGTGGATAGTTCATGGATGATCGCTCCTTTTTACAAAAGTTTTAACGCATTGTGTGGGACTTACAATTGATAGCTTAATGATTGATATATCTGTAATTGATATATCAATATTATATGCATCATTGTAAAACTGGTGATATACATTGTCAATAGAAAAAGGAGCGGCAGGCATCCATGGTTTACCCTCGGATCCCAAGCTGCCGGCTGATCCGGCAGAGGGTATGGGTATAGACTCCGTAAAAGAGCCCGGCAAGGATAAGGATGATCCCCAGGCAGAGCAAAAAACCTTCGACCTCTGTTCTGGAAAACCGCCCGTCATTGGCAAACAGGATCATCCCGTACAGGAAGGACATGGCGGTCATGCCGATGAGGGCAGGGAGTTTGAAAACATTTCCGCATTGCTGGCGCAGCTCCTTTAAAAGAAAAGCGGGAGAAGCGCCCAGACGCTTTAAGTCGTCAAATACATAGCGGTTGTTTATGGCGATAGTCTGGCAGCGGGTATAGCCAATGACCATGGCGGCCGTAAGGCAGATGATGCAGATGAACAGGAAAGTCATCAAAAACACGGCAAAGGTCTGCAGAAAATCATTTGCAGACAAAATCCGGAATTTCGGCATATACATCCAATACATCCGGAAATCGGGAGCGTCCGGGCTCAGATGGGACATATCGTTTGCTTCCAGAGCGCGGTAGGAATCCTTTGCTCCCCGTTTTTTGGCATCCATTTCCCCGATCCGGTCATAGTAGACAGAGGTGAGGCAGTCCTTGCGGAAAGACTTGATGATCCGGTGATACAGCTCCCGGGCAAATTGATAATCATCGTTTCCCGCCATATTAAAGAACACCAGCTTTCCGCTCCAGTAAGGGGTGAGCCCCTGTGACAGAATGCGGTAATCTGCATCATCCAGTACATACCAGCCCATCTGATCTGCCAGCATACTAAAGTGCAGATAATCGGCAAATTCTGCGGAAAGAGTTTTGTGTGTCAGAGGATTGGTAAAGACGGAATCCGAAGAGCTGACCCAGTAAGTGCCGGTTTCCTCCTCATTGGTAATGGAACAGAAGCTTCCTGCCGGGACATCCGCATCCTGCCCGGTAACAGCATTGTAGGCGGATTCGGAAATAAGCCTGCTTTCAGTCAACATTTCCCGGTATTCATCGTGAAAACTTCCGTCTTCTTCCTCGATCCGCATCTGGCCGTCCATACCAAGGGTGATATAGGCGCATTCCTTCCAATCGGCGGGAGCGAGCCCATAGGAATCCGCCAGATCTGTGATTTCCTTTTGGTCCGGGAGCACCTGATCCGCCCGGTAGTGGAATCCGTAGTCGTACAAACGGCCATTGGCTTCCGAGAGACTGGAGGCGCTTAGAACAGGAATATAAAAAACAGCAAAGCATCCCCCGGCGATCAGCACCGTGCTTACCAGCAGGCTGTTTACCGTCTGCTTTCCCTGAAATTTCATCATGCTCCTTGCGATGATATTTTTATAAGGATGCTTTCTGCGGGAGGTCCAGCCATGGACCACCGTATGGAGCATGATCATATAAAGCCCGATGAATACAGGGAGATACGCCGCATTGATCCAGGCAGGAGGGTATTTTTTAAAAAGTGTCATATAAATAGAACCGGAATAATAACCCAGGACCGCCCCGCCTGCTAAAAGCAGGATCCCTGCCGGCCCGCACCACCGGCCAAGCTCCTTCACCGGCTCATTTTTGTGCTCCTCCTGTACCACATCCATAATGTTGGTGCGCCGGAGATAGACAAAAGCCAGTATACAGGCAAAGGCCGTTACCACCAGGAACATGGCCCCGGAGAGGAACAGAAAACGAAAATCCAGGATCAGTTCCATTTCCGCGCTGTCCACAAGAAAAGTCCGAAAGAGCTCCCAAAGAACGATCACCAGAGGGATCCCGGCCAGGATCCCCGCAAAGGAGGAAGCGCCGCTTAAAAGGAGCACCTGGGTGAAAAGTCCCGGGGCGAGCCTTCGCCTGGAAGCGCCCAGCGCCATAAGGATGCCAAGCTGCCTGGATTTTTTGCGGAAGAATAAGGTGGAGGCATAGACCGTAAATACAATACATCCCACCAGCGCCAGGACAAAGATCGCATACATCTGTTTGAGGCTGTCCCCTCCCTCCGGGAAGATATTCAAAACGGTGGGAGAAAACATCATGGCGGAATAGGCGGTGATCAGCATAAGGGAAATAAAATTGCAGAACAGGTATAAAACAGCCTGCTTCACCTCAGCTTTTTGAAGTTTGCGTTCTAAATAGGAAAAAGTCATGTGAATACATCTCCTTTCTGCGTCAGGTATTCAGGATCTGGAAGTATCCGGTTCCTCTTCCCGGCTCATTTCCCGGATGGCGTCAAGGAGCAGATCGTGGAAGTGCCGCTGGTCTCCCGGGTTCTCCAGTTGCTGGTATATGCACCCGTCCCGCAAAAGGATCACCCGGTCGCAAAAGGAAGCGGAAAAACTGTCATGGGTCACCATAAAAATAGTGGCGCCCATCTGCTGCTTGGCATTTTCAAAGGCTTCGATGACTGTGCGGCTGGAACGGCTGTCCAGATTGCCGGTTGGTTCGTCCGCCAGGATCATAAGAGGATGGTTGATGAGGCTGCGGGCCACAGCCGTCCGCTGCCGTTCCCCTCCGGAAACCTCGGCGGGATATTTGTCCGCTATGAGGCTGATGCCAAAAAGACGGATCAGCCGGTCTGCAAGGGCTTCGCCCTCCCGGTCCGCCTTTCCCTGTATGATCCGGGGAACCAGAATGTTTTCCTTTACGGTCAGCCCGTCTAAGAGCATGAAGTCCTGAAAGACAAAGCCCAGCTTCTCATTCCGCACCTTGGCAAGATGCGTCTCATCCATGCCCTTCAGCTCCTGTCCGCCCAGAGCGATCCTTCCCTCTTCAAAGGGAATATAGCAGGAAATGCAATTTAAGAGCGTGCTTTTTCCTGAGCCGGAAGGCCCCATCACTGCCACAAATTCTCCCTTGGCTACCGAAAGACTGACGCCTTTGAGCACAGGATAGTTTTTCTTTCCTACAAGATAGGACTTTTTCAGATCCTTTACATATAACATGTCATTCACCTTCTCTTTCTATATTGTTCTTTAAGACCACGATAACATAAAAAATCCGGCGGAAGATCCGGCATGTAAAGAACGGCGCCGCCTTTGTAAAGAAGGACATGCTCCTGCAGAAAATGTAAAGAACCGCGTCTGTGGTGTAAAGTTTGGAAGCGCCATGTCTCTAAAGGCGGGAGAACATAATTGTAAGGAAAAAAGGAAATTGTTATAATGGATCCAGGAAAATAAGAGATAAAAAGGAGGATCAGATGGACAGTATGTTAAGGATCGGGATCTGCGACGATGAAACAGCAGCCCGGGACCAGCTTCGTTTTGGCCTGGAAAAGATACTCCATGAGGACAGAGAAAAGATCGTTTATGAATTCAGCTCCGGAAGAAGCGCCGCAAGCTGGCTTAAGAACCATCCGGGAGAGATCGACCTTCTCTTCCTGGACGTGGAGATGCAGCCGCCGAACGGCATGGAGACAGCCAGGCAGATCCGGTCTTTTGACCGGGAGATCCTGATCGTGTTTGTGACCGGGTATAAGGATTATGTATTTGAAGGATATGAGGTGGGAGCCCTGGACTATGTGATAAAGCCGCCGGAGCCGGAAAAACTGCGGCAGATCCTGGAGCGGGCCGGGGAGAGCCTTGGAAAGAAGACAGATAAAATGTTCCTGTGCAAAAATACAGAAGGCACCTACCGGATGCCGCTGGCGCAGATCTCCTGTTTTTACAGTGACCGCCGCAAGGTCGTCCTGGTTTACGGAGACAGGGAATATGCCTTTTATGGGAAGCTGGACGACATACAGGAGCAGGCGGGAAGCAGATTTGTGCGGATACATCAGCGCTATCTTGTAAATGCGGACCGGGTGGAGCATATCGGAAAGGATTCCGTTCTGGCAGGCGGCAGAGCGTATCCTGTCAGCAGGAGCATGAAAAATGAAGCTATGGCCGCATTTGCCAGGGCGATGCTGGAGGAAAAAAACAGATGAAATGGACACCCTATCTTGCAGGCATTCTTCCTTTTGGGGAACTGTTCAAGGGCGGAAAGCTGTTTTGGTGGCTGCTCTGTACGGCAGGCGTGATCTTTTGCATTTACCGTACAGTGGGCTGTTTTCTGGAAATACGAAGGAGACTTCCCGCCAGGATCCTGCTGATGGCAGGCTGCATGGTGACCGGAATGATGATCATTTATCTGGCGGATATGGATAATCTGCCCCCTGCCATGGCGGTATTTCTGGCTGCGGTCTGGCTGGGCTGCGGCGGAAGCCCGATGAAACGGATCACCATAGGATTGATCATTTCCTGTACCGTATTTACTTATAATGCGCTGATCGATAACTACCTGCTGTATGGGCTAAGGCACAATACAGGAACGGCCGCAGAGATTTTATCGGGATTCTTGCGTCTGGCTTTCAGCGGGGTCTTGTATATCTGTGCCAGGTATTTTTCCCCGAAACACAAAGATTTTGAATTGTCCCGGGCCCTGTGGAGGATCCTGCTGCTGCTTACTGCCGCGCCTGTGGGGATCGTTCTTTGTATCGTGCTGTTATCCCGATACGGAGAGATCCGCAATGACATTCAGGATATGGCCCTTCTGGGCCTGTCGCTTTTTTCTTTTGCCGGGCTTTTGGGAACAACGGCGGTCCTGGCGCGCCAGAAAGAGCTGGAAGAAGAACAGAACTTCTTCCGGCTGAACGAAAAATATTATAAGACGTTAAAGGAACAGAATTTTGAAGTAAGAAGGATCAAGCATGACCTTGCCAATCACCTGCAGACCATCCTTTCCCTTCCGAAAAAGGAAAGAGAGGATTATATAAAAAGCCTGCTGGACAACCCGGCAGCTTATCGGACAATGCGTTACTGCGGAGACGATACGGTAAATATCATCCTTTCCGCGAAAGAAGCACTCATGGAGCAAAAAGGGATAGAATTTCGTCTCGCCCTGGATATCCCCGGTCCCCTTCCTATAGAAAAAACAGATATCTGCGCGATCCTGGGAAATGCGCTGGATAACGCTATAGAAGGGGTATCTGCCCTGCCGGAAGAGAAGGATCCGGCAGGCGCGGCAAGGTATATCTCCCTGGAAGGAAGGTATGCCAAGGGGATTTTCGCACTGAAAATAGAAAATCCCGGGAAGGAACCTGCCCTGCCGGACCGGCACGGCCTTTTCAGGACCACGAAAAAATATGGGGAGCTCCACGGATATGGATTATTAAGCATAAAAGAAGCGGTAAAAAGATATGAGGGGAATCTGGATGCCAGATGGGAAGAAGGGAAATTTATCCTGTTCTTGTATCTGCATTTATAGATGCCCCGGCAAGCAGCCGGTTTCCCGCGGCGAAAGAAAAGGCCCCTGTACCATTGGATACAGAGGCCGTTTTGCTGCGGCTTACAGAAGTGCAAGCAAAACAAAGTTCAGGATAAACAATCCGGTACATACCCAGAGGATCGGATGTACATCCTTTGTCTTTCCTTTGCAGATCTTTACGATGCAGTAGAAGATGAAGCCTGCGGCGATGCCGTAGGAGATGCTGTAGCAAAGCGCCATGAAGATACCTGCAAAGAATGCCGGGATCGCTTCGTCAAGATTGTTCCATTCAATATCCTTAAAGGAAGAAACCATCATGATACCTACGGATACCAGGGCAGGAGCGGTTGCTGCAAAAGGAACCGCACTGACAAAGGTTGCCAGGAATGCGGAGAGGGCGAAGCAGATAGCCACTACCACAGAGGTAAGTCCGGTTCTTCCGCCTGCTCCGATACCGGAAGCACTTTCTACGAAGGTGGTGGTATTGGAGGTTCCGAACAGCGCGCCGATAGAGGTTGCGGTAGCATCCGCGAACAGGGCCTTGTCCAGTCTGGATTTAAATCCGGTGGAGGTTTCCATCAGACGCTCATCCTCTTCACTGAAAATACCGCTGCGGCGTCCTGTTCCGATGAAGGTTCCAAGAGTATCAAAGGTATCAGAGATACTGAAGGAAAAGATCGTGATCAGCACCAGCGGAAGCTTGGCCGGGTCTGTAAACAGGCTTCCCAGACCGCCTTCTTTAAAGATGGCAAGGAACGTGGTGGGAAGAGCCTGACAGGCTTCTGTAAAGCTTACCGTATCCTGAGGGCTGGTAACGCCGGCCGGGATACCAACCAGGGTCGTTACGATGATGGAGATCAGGATCGCGCCTTTTACATTCAGCACCAGCAGGATGATGGTCAGAGCCAGGCCGAAGATAAATACTAAAAAGGAAGGCTGATTCAGGGTAGAAAGAGCCGGCACGCCGCCGTCAAAATTAATGATCCCTACATTCAGCAGACCTATGTACGCCACAAAGATACCAATGCCGCCGCCGATGGCGTTCTGCAGGCTCAGCGGGATGGATTTGATGATGAATTTACGTACCTTTGTCACAGTGATGATGATATTAAGGATACCGCAGATGAAAACCATGGAAAGGGCCTGCTGCCAGGTGAATTCCAGGGCAAAGCATACGGTGTACACGAAGAATGCGTTCAGTCCCATGCCGGGAGCCTGCGCATATGGCACATTTGCCACAAGGCCCATCACCAGTGTACCGATGATGGATGCGATGATCGTTGCAAGAAATACCGCGCCCCATTCCATACCGGACTGGGAGAGGATACTGGGGTTGACCACGATGATGTAGGACATCGCAAAGAATGTGGTCAGTCCGGCTACGATTTCGGTAGAGACAGTTGTGCCGTTTGCTTTAAGCTTGAAAAAATTTTCCATATCGTTCTCCTTCTCTTTTATAAAATTTTTATAAATAATATCATAAAAAAGTGTAAAAGGCTATAGGGGATTTGAAAATTCCTGCAAATGTGGATAAAAATGTCGAAAATTATGACATATTTTGGCGGGACGGAAATTAAAGATTGAGTCCCGTCCGGGTAGAGTGTATACTTATCATAGGACCATAAAATCACAGGAGGAGATCGGATATGGGCATATTTAAGATCGAACAGGGAGACATCACCCAGTACCATGTAGACGCCATAGCCAACGCGGCCAATACTTCGCTCCTGGGCGGCGGAGGCGTGGATGGAGCTATCCACAGAGCAGCCGGCCCGGAGCTTTTAGAAGAGTGCAGGACATTAAACGGCTGTGCCACCGGCCAGGCGAAGATCACAAAGGGCTACCGGCTGCCGGCCAGATATGTGCTCCATACCCCGGGACCTATATGGCGGGGCGGGAACTGCCATGAAGCAGAACTGCTTGCATCCTGTTACGAAAACTGCCTGAAGCTGGCAGAAGAATACGGCTGCAGAACCGTGGCCTTTCCCTCCATCAGCACAGGCGTCTACCATTTTCCTCTGAAACAGGCAGCCGGGATCGCGGTGAAAACCATCCGGGATTTTCTTGCCCGCAGCCGTACCGTGGAGGAGGTCACCATGGTGTGCTTTAACCAGGAGACTTACCTGGCCTATAAAGAAGCAGACTTAAAAATTTGACTTTTTGAGAAAAATATGATATTTTAGTAAACAGCTATACAGGAAGGATGTGATTTCTTACATGGACGACGGTGCGGATGCCGATTGTAAATGGTATATGATAAATCGAAAAAATAGAACTGCTCCATGTAGCGTTATGGATATATAGAGGTGTAGTCTGTCCTCCCGAGAGGACAGGCTATGCCTTTTGTTGCTTTTTTAGCGCTATAGATAAACGATGGAATTTGGAGGAGTAAAATGATACAATCGTTGATTTTATTGGTAATATTGATCTTTTTGAACGCTATTTTTGCCAGTGCGGAGATCGCGGTCATCTCTGTGAATGAAGCAAAGCTGAAAAAGATGGCGGAGGATGGGGACAAAAGAGCAAAGCATCTCTGTTTCCTTACCGAACAGCCGTCCCGCTTCCTGGCAACGATCCAGGTAGCGATCACGCTGGCCGGCCTGCTGCAGAGTGCGTTCGCTGCAGAGAATTTTTCCGATCCCCTTGTTGCCGGTCTGGTAAGCTTAGGCGTGACCATTCCGGAGAACATTTTAAAGACCGTAAGTATCGTTGTGATCACAGTGATCCTGGCGTACTTCAATCTTGTATTCGGAGAACTGGTACCCAAGCGTATCGCCATGAAAAAGGCGGAGGCGCTGTCCCTGGCGCTGTCCGGGCTTCTGTATACGGTATCCAAGGTCTGCAAGCCTCTTGTGTGGCTGCTGACCGTCTCTACAAACGGGATCCTTCGTCTTCTGGGAATGAACCCTGATGAAGAAGATGAAAAGGTAACGGAAGAAGAGATCCGTATGCTGCTGGTGGAAGGAAACGAGCAGGGTACGATCCAGGAAGAGGAAAACGAGATCATCCAGAACGTATTTGAGTTTGACGATATCTCTGTGGAAGAGATCTGTACCCACAGAAGAGAGGTGGTAGCTCTTTATATGGACGACTCTGAGGAAGAATGGGCAAAAGTGATCCATGACAACCGCCACACCTATTATCCTATCTGCGGAAAGGATATGGACGACGTGATCGCGGTGCTGGATACCAAGGACTATTTCCGTATGGAAAATAAATCCCGGGATTATCTGATGGCAAAGGCCACAGACCAGGTATTCTTTATTCCCGAGACCATGAAAGCCAATGTGCTTTTCCGCAAGATGAAAGAAACCCGCATGTACTTTGCGGTGATCCTTGATGAATACGGCGGACTGAGCGGCATCATCACCCTGCACGACCTGATGGAATCCCTGGTGGGCGATCTCAGCGAGCGGGAAGAGCCGTGGAAACCGGATGATATCCAGGAGCTGGAAGAAAACCTATGGAGGATCCAGGGCTGCGCTTTTCTTGACGATGTAGCGGAAGCCTTAAAGCTGGAGCTTCCGGTAGACACCTATGATACCTTCAGCGGATATATCTGTGATATCATCGGAAGGATCCCCGCAGACGGCGAGGAATTTACCTGTGAGACAGAGGATATGACTATCCAGGTGCACAGGGTGGAAAATCATATGATCGGAGAAGCTACCGTAAAGAAAAAAGAAAAGACGGAAGCAAAAGACGAGGAAGCGGATAAGGAAAAAGATCAGGAGAAAGAAAAAGAATAAATCTGCCCCGGGCTGGAGATGATCGATCCTGCCCGGGGTTTTGGCATGTTAAGGGGGAATGGTATGGAAAAGGACAGTTCTATGGAAGGCATCTATCAGAAAGATAAGATCCGTTTTTCAATCCGAAATAAAATATTGATGCTGTCAGCGCTGGTGGCCCTTCCGTTTCTGGGAATGGTGGTATACCTTCTGATCTCCATGGCGGATTACAGCAATACCTACGACCAGATCGTAAGGAACATGACCGTTGCCAATAATTATAACCTGAATTTTAAAGAGGAAATGGACGAGAGCCTGTATAAACTGGTGGTAGGCTATGTGACCTTTGAAAATATTTCCCAGGAAGAGACTTTGAAAAATCCTTACAGTCTCATTGAAGAGCTTCGGGATGCCTTTACAGAGCTTATGGACATCACCACGGAAGAGGAAAGCCGGATGTGGCTGGAAAGCCTTCTGCGGAATATTGATACTTTGGAGAAGCGGGTGGACGACATTGTGGAGAGCGTGTCGGCCGGGGGAAGATATGACGAGAATATTGAAATGCTGGATAACAACATTTACATTCTTACCGAACTGATCCAGGATGATATCCAGTATTATATCTATTACCAGACCAGGGCTATGGAAAGTGTAAACAATGACCTGAATCAGCAGATCAACCGGTTCATTGTCATCTGCAGTGTGCTCATCGGCGTTATGGTAGTGGTGCTGATCACGGCGGCGGTGGTGATCACTTCCGGCATCCTTCGCCCGGTAAAGGAACTGTACCAGGTGACCGGCCGTGTGGCACAGGGAGATTTCAAGGCCAGAGCCATGATCCGCTCCAATGACGAGATCGCGGTGCTTGCCCAGGGCTTCAACAATATGGCGGGCAACATCCAGTCCCTGATCGACAAGATCAAGGAGGATGAGCAGAAGCTGCGCAAAACGGACCTGCGCCTCCTGCAGGAGCAGATCAACCCGCATTTTCTTTATAATACCTTAGATACGATCGTATGGCTGATCGAAAGCAATGAGACAGACCAGGCGGTAAACATGGTGGTGACGCTGTCGGATTTCTTCCGGCTGGTACTAAGCAAAGGGAAAGAATTTATCTCAATCGGAGAAGAAGAGCGCCATATCCGCAGCTATCTGGAGATCCAGGAGATGCGGTACAGGGATATCCTGGAATATGAGATCCGGATCGACAAAAATATTTATGGCTTTCAGATCCTGAAGCTTACCCTGCAGCCTCTGGTAGAAAATGCTCTCTACCACGGCATCAAGTACAAGCGTGCAAAAGGGTTTATCCATGTGAACGGAGAAAGGGAAGGAGACATTATACGCCTTACGGTCCGGGACAACGGTGTGGGAATGGAAGAGGAGGAGCTCATCCAGCTTCAAAAAGAGATCGAACGTCCCTGCAAGGAAACGGAAAAAGGCTTTGGACTGGCCAATGTTAATGAACGCATCCACATGTATTTCGGTCCGGAATACGGGATGAAGATCGACTCCCGAAAAGGAAAGGGAACAAAGATAGAAATCGTGATCCCGGCCATAAAGGCAGGGGAAGAAGAGCAGTAAACGGATTTTGAAGGGGAATAGAGTTATGAAGTGGTGCAGAAAAAGGATGAAGAACCGGATGCTCTGCCTTTTAAGCGCGGCAGTATTCATGAGCGGCTGCGGCAGTGTGAAAGCGCCGGAGCCGAAGGCGGAGCCCCTGGAGGTGGCAGATGAGAGCCTGATCGTGGTAGGAGTTTCCCAGCTTGGCAGCGAATCCGTGTGGAGAACGGCAAATAGTGCATCGATCCAGCGGGTGTTCACAAAAGAAAATGGATTTTTCCTGAATTTTAAAAACGCCAGACAAAAGCAGGAAAACCAGATAAAAGCCATACGGAGCTTCATTTCCCAGCAGGTGGATTATATCATATTTTCTCCGGTAACGGAGGAAGGCTGGGATACGGTCCTTTTGGAAGCAAAAGAGGCCGGGATCCCTGTGATCCTTATGGACCGTATGGTAAAGGTAGAAGACGAATCCCTATACACGGCGTGGGTTGGCTCCGATTTCCAAGAGGAAGGAGAAAAAGCAGGACAATGGCTTGCGGATCATCTGGAAAAGGAGGCCCGCCAGGAGGAAGAGATCCATATCGTGGTACTCAGGGGAACAGAAGGAAGTTCCTCCACCATAGGAAGGACCAAAGGCTTTTCCCGGATCGCGGCGGCCCAGGAAAACTGGAAGATCCTGGAAGAGGGAGACGGAGAATTTACCACGGCCAAGGGAAAAGAGGTCATGGAAAACTTTCTGGAAAAATACGAAGATATCGATGTGGTAGTCTCCCAGAATGACGACATGACCTTCGGCGCCCTGGAGGCGATAGAGGAAGCAGGAAAGACCGTGGGAACAGACGGGGAGATCATCATGATCTCTTTCGATGCAGTAAAGGCGGCCCTTGAGATGGTGGAAGAAGGGATCATCAACGTAGATATCGAATGTAATCCGGAACAGGGAGAATATATTGAAGAGGTGATCCGAAAGATTGAACAGGGAGAAGAACCGGATAAGCTTAATTATGTGTCAGAGAATGTGTTCACCCGGGAAAACGTCAGTGATTTTATTGATGAAAGAATCTATTAAAGGAGAGCGGACAGATATATGTTAAAGGTTTTTTTGGTAGAAGATGAGCTGGTGATCAGAGAAGGACTGAGAGATAAGATACCATGGGAGCAGTACGGATTCCAATTTGTGGGAGCGGCTGCGGACGGGGAGATGGCCCTTCCCCAGATCCGCAAACTGCAGCCGGATGTGCTGATTACAGACATAAAAATGCCCTTTATGGACGGATTGTCCCTGAGCAGGATCGTAAGCAGTGAATTCCCTCAGATGAAGATCGTCATCATCAGCGGACACGATGATTTTGACTATGCCAGGCAGGCTATAGAAGTGGGCGTGGATCAGTATCTTTTAAAGCCGATAACCAGGATGACCCTGCGGAAGGTCCTTTTGGAATTAAAGGAAAAGATCGAACAGGAAATGGAGCATAACGACTATCAGCTCCAGTTCCAGAATGAAATGCACGAATACGAGCAGATGTCCCGCAGACGTTTTTTTGAAAAAGTATTTGAAGGGAAGCTGTCGGTAAAGGAGATTTATGAGGAGGCCGCCAGACGTTCCATAGAGATCACCGGTTCCTGCTATAATCTGCTGCTCTTTTATCTAAGAGAGAAGGATTTTCAGCTTTCCCAGGCCAGGATGGATGAGCTGATGAGAAAACAGGAAGAAATCCTGCACTTTTTTCTCCGCTATCCCCAATATATCCTGTTCCGCTGGAATGTGAACAGCTATGGAGTGCTGATAAAAGGAGAAAAAGAGCAGATGGAGGAAATGGCAGAGACAGGTCTTTCCCAGATCAAAAGACTATGCCAGCCTCTGGAGGACCATCTGGAATGGTATGCGGCGGTGGGGAAACCGGTAGAGCGTTTAAGTCTTCTGCCTCAGTGCTATCAGAGTACCAATCATTATTTTGCCAGCCGCTTTTTGACGCCGAATCTGCATATCCTTACAGAGGAAACGCTGGCAGAATATCTGACGCCTCAGGAGGAAAAAAGCATCGACAGCGTAGATTCTTCGAAGATGGATCCGGAGATCATCCGGGATTTCCTTTCCCGGGGGACCAGCGGGGAAATCCAGGAATTTGTAGAATCTTATCTTTATAACATCCGGGAAGCGCTGGAATCCAGAATGTTCCGGGACTATGTGGTACTGAACATCCGCTTCACCATTATGGCCTATGTGGAGTCGATCGGCGCTACCCGGGAAGAGTACAGAGAACGGCTTAGAGACAGCGACCGGGATATGCACATGAAGCCGGAAGAGGTTTTTGAATATTTTGTGGACATGCTCCAGGCGGCGGTGAGTATCCGGGATAAGGAGAGCAATTATCAAAGCAGCAGGATGCTCCGCAAGGTATTGGACTATATTGATGAAAATTATACAAAAGATACCCTGTCCTTAAACAGTGCGGCGGAGGCGGTGGATGTCAGCGCCAACTACCTCAGTGCCATTTTCAGCCAGAATATGCAGAAAACTTTCATCGAATATGTTACAGCCAAGCGTATGGAAACGGCAAAAAAGCTCCTTCGCGGAACAGACAGATCCTCCGGAGAGATCGCGGCGGAGGTGGGGTATAAAGATCCCCATTATTTCAGCTTTGTTTTTAAGAAAACCCAGGGCATGAGCCCCAGGGAATACCGTACCGGCAAAAAGGGGCAGCAGGGCGGAAGCATGAAATAGGACGCGCTAATCCAGTTTCTTTCTGGTGCTTTCTTTTATATTTAACTGCCAGGGGACTTCCTGTGAAGATACAGGGAGTCCTTTTAGTTTATCCAGAAGGGCTCTGGCGGCTTTTCGCCCCATTTCGTGGGGCCGATGGGACAGAGTAGTGATGGAAAGCCCTTCCCCATCGCTCAGGTAAGTGTTGTCAAAGGCTGCCACAGCCATGTCCTCCGGCAGATGAAAACCTTCAAGGCGCAGTTCCTTCTGCAGATGGTAGGCGAGGATATCGTTGTAGCAGATCACAGCCGTGCAGCCGAAAAGGCTCCGGCGAATAAAAGATCTTAAAAAATCCCCATTTCCCTCTTGGAGGAGGGATTCAAGGTCGCAGGAATCGTACCAGCCGATCTGTTCGTCAGAAAAGTCCAGCCTCTGTTCCTTAAGAGCCTCCAGAAATCCCTGAAACCGTTCCACTCCCTGAAGGTCATCCCCTTTAAAGATCCCGCCAATGTATTTATGCCCCTGCTCCGCCAGGTGGCGTACCAAAAGCGTGCTTCCGGAGAGATTTCCATCTTTTATATAGACACTTTCAGGCAATGCCGGATAATGACTATGAAGAAAGACCATGGCCGTTCCCTTATTCATCAGACTGCGGTAAAGGTGAAGGCTGGGATTGGGAAGGGCGCTTTTGCATCCTTCCACGATCATGCCCCGGGGAGGATTTTTCTGGAGGGAGAGAAGGATGTCCTGCTCTGTCCGAAGACGGTTCCCGGTGGCAAAGACCTTTATGGTAAAACCGAAAGGCTCCAGAACCTGCCGGATATCATAAAGGATGCCGGGATAAATATATTCCCGGTCGCTGGAAAGAAGAAGACAGACCGTATTGGAAAGGGGATCCGGGGAAAGCCCGGTGAGATAGGATCCGCTTCCTTTTTTCTTTATGATCAGGCCATCCTGCTCCAAAAGAGCCAGCGACTGCCGTACGGTCTGGCGGCTGACCTGATACCGGGCGCAAAGCTCCTGTTCGGAAGGGAATTTAAGTTTCCCGTTTTTTAAATTATTGATTATTTGTTCTTTCAAAAGGCTGGCAAGCCATTTATATTTGATCGCCATAGTATCCTCCGGGTAAGCTGAAAATCTTAAGAAGTAAAAATTCTTTGTGGGAAAATCTTGGATTTTTTTAGGATTTCTTTCTGGGATGCCGTAAAATTCTCATAAAAAACATAAAATATCAGAAATATCCATGTTCCTGTCTGCATATTGCACAATAGCATAAAAAGGGAAAAACAGGAGATTTTGCCGGCAGAAACAGAAGAAAACATAAAATTTCTTACTTTCTCCGTAAAAAAATACATTTATATAAAAACCTGTATTTAAAATGTATTTTAACACGGAAAATCTGTATTGTAAATCATCTACAAACCGCACAGATACAGCCTGTACAGCGTTGACCCAAAAGCCCCTGGCTGATAAGATGAAACCAACGGGAGAGATGATCCCAAAGCCAAGAAAAAGTTTTAAAAAGGGAGGAAACAAAATGAAGAAAAGATTAGTGTCCGTAATGATGGTATCCGCAATGGCAGCAAGCCTTATGGGAGGCGCATCTACTGTTTTTGCTGAAGAAGGCGATCTGATCAAGGTCGGCATCATCAACAATGACCCCAACGAATCCGGTTATCGTACCGCCAACGACAAAGACATGAAAGAAATGTTCACCGAAGAAAACGGATATGAAGCTTCTTTCGCATACAGCCTGAAAAACGATGAGCAGATCAATGCGGCTCAGAAGTTTATCCAGGACGAGGTAGATTACCTGCTTCTCTCCGCTGCCGATACAGCAGGCTGGGATTCCGTTCTTATGGATGCACAGAACGCAGGCATCCGTGTGATCCTTTTCGACCGTACCATTGATGCGGATGAAAGCCTTTACGAAGCATCCATCGTTTCCGATATGGATCTGGAAGGACAGACCGCGGTGAACTGGCTGGCTGACCAGGGACTGGAAAACTACAATATCATCCATATCCAGGGTGTTATGGGATCCGCAGCACAGAAAGGACGTACCGGTGCTCTGGACGCTGCAGTTGAGGAAAATGAAAACTGGAACATCGTAACCCAGCAGACCGCTGAGTGGAACGCAGAAAAAGCACAGCAGATCGTACAGTCCGTGATCGACTCCGGTGAGGAATTCAACGTGATCTACGCAGAGAACGACGATATGGCAAAAGGCGCTGTAGCAGCTCTTGACAAAGCAAACATTTCCCACGGCGTTGACGGCGATGTGATCATCATGGGCTTTGACTGCAATAAGTGGGCTCTGGAAGAGCTTCTTGCAGGAAACTGGAACTATGATGGACAGTGCAATCCTTTCCAGGCTTCCTACATCGATGAAGTTATCAAGACCATCGAAAGCGGCGGAGAAGTAGAAGAAAAGGTTATCATCCTTGACGAAAAAGGATTTGACGCAGAAACCATCACACAGGAAGACGTTGACACCTACGGAATCTAAGGTATCGGGAATTCCCTGTGATACAGGAAACAAAAACGGAAATTGAAAAGTGATTTTCAGGACGCGGCGCAGCGTAAAGATCAGTACGCAGGCGCCGCGTTTTTCAAGAAAAGATAGGAGTGATACGCTGGTGAAAGACAAAGCTGTATTGGAAATGAGAAATATATCCAAAAACTTTCCCGGAGTACGTGCCCTGCAGAATGTGGATTTTACCCTCTGCGAAGGAGAGATCCACGCGCTGATGGGAGAAAACGGCGCAGGAAAGTCTACGCTCATCAAGGTCCTGACAGGTGTTTACGAAAAGGACGGGGGCGAGATCTTCCTGAAGGGAATGGATAAGGCGGCGGTGATCCGTTCGCCCCAGGATGCGCAGAACCTTGGGATCAGTACCGTATATCAGGAAATTACTCTGTGCCCGAATCTTTCTGTTGCAGAGAATATGTATATCGGACGGGGCAAAGGCGTGGTGCAGAACTGGAAAAAGATGAACCAGGCTGCGGATAAGATCCTGAAATCCTTAGGCATCCCGGCAAAGGCGGCACAGCAGCTTTCCAGCTGTTCTATTGCGATCCAGCAGATGGTGGCCATTGCCCGTGCAGTAGATATGGAATGTAAAGTGCTGATCCTGGATGAGCCTACCTCCTCTCTGGACGAGAGTGAAGTAGAGAAGCTTTTCGGCCTGATGCGGGATCTGAAGGCAAAAGGAGTAGGGATCATTTTTGTAACCCACTTTCTGGATCAGGTATATGAGGTCTGCGATAAGATCACAGTCTTAAGGGATGGAAAGCTGGTAGGAGAATATGAGATCAAGGATCTTCCAAGAGTACAACTGGTATCCAAGATGCTGGGAAAAGAACTGGACGACATGTCAGAGATCCGGGACGAAAGCCTGGTATATCAGGAAGAGGGGAATGCCGTTCCGGTATTTGAAGCCAAAGGGCTGCAGAGCAGCGCAGGGATCAAGCCATTTGATTTTTATATCAAAAAGGGTGAGGTCAACGGCTTTACCGGACTTTTGGGTTCCGGCAGGAGCGAATGCGTCCGGGCGATCTTTGGCGCGGACCATGTGACGGCAGGGACCGTAAAAATAAACGGAAAACCTGTTAAAATCACGAAACCTATTGATGCTATGAAAAACGGCATTGCCTACCTTCCGGAGGACCGCAAGGTGGACGGTATAGTAGGAGATCTTTCCGTAAAGGAAAATCTCATACTGGCGCTGCAGGTACTGCGGGGCTTCTTCCATCCGATCTCCAAGGCAGAGGCAAACAAATTTGCAGACGAATATATCAAACTTCTGGATATTAAGACGGCTTCTCCGGAAACGCCGATCAAATCTCTTTCCGGCGGAAATCAGCAGAAGGTGATCCTGGGACGATGGCTCCTTACCCATCCGGAATATCTGATCCTGGATGAGCCTACAAGAGGTATCGACGTAGGGACCAAGATCGAGATCCAGAAGCTGGTGCTGAAGCTGGCTTCCGAAGGAATGTCCGTGACCTTTATTTCTTCGGAGACCGATGAAATGCTCCGTACCTGTTCCCGTCTGATCGTTATGAGAGACCGGAAAGTGGTGGGCGAGCTTTCAGGCAGCGACCTGACCCAGAACAAGATCATGGGTACAATTGCCGGAGGTGACAACGAATAATGGAAAAAACGAAAAAAACAGGTACAGCCGGGATCCTTTCCGGGCTGGTGCGTAAACAGATTTTTATTCCTATAGCGGCACTGCTCATCCTGGCGGTGTTCAACCTGATCGCCGATCCGGGCTTCTTTAAGATCACTTTCGGCTATAACAGCGCCGGAGACCCGGTGCTTTCCGGATATCTTATGACTATCCTGGATTCCGGTTCAGAGCTGGCCATCCTGGCCATCGGTATGACGCTGGTAACTGCGGCATCCGGCGGACAGGATATCAGTGTGGGCGCCACCATCGCCATTGCAGGTTCTGTGATCCTGCGCGTTCTCTGCGGGACCAATTCCCGTCCGGAGGAACTGCAGGCTCCCATTATCGTGGCGTTTTTGGTTGCATGTGTGGTGGCGATGCTCTTTGGCGCTTTCAATGGTGTGCTGGTGGCTTACTTTAAGATTCAGCCCATGGTTGCGACTCTGATCCTTTTCACAGCCGGACGTTCCATCGCGGCCTGGATCAACAACAATGAGCTGCCTATCGTAAGCGATCCTACTTTTACCTATTTCGGCGGATTTATACCGGGAATCCCAATTCCCACGCCGTTCTTTATCGCTGTGATCTGCATGATCATCACCGCATTGGTACTCCGTTTTACCACCCTGGGATTGTATACACAGTCTGTGGGCATCAATGAAAGCTCCTCCAGACTGAACGGTCTGAATCCTAACTTTATCAAATTTCTGACCTTTGTGATCCTGGGACTTTGTGTGGCGGTAGCGGCCCTGATCAAGGTAAGCCGCCTTTCCTCCATCAATTATTCGGTTATTGCAAAGGATATTGAGATGGATGCCATCCTGGCAGTGGCTTTAGGCGGAAATGCGCTGAGCGGCGGAAAATTCAGTATGCCGGCGTCCATTCTGGGAGCTTATGTGATCCAGATGCTGACAACGACTCTGTACAAGTTCAATGTGCAGTCCGATGCACTTTCTGCTTATAAAGCAGTGGTGGTCATCGTACTGGTAGTCTTAAGCGCGCCGATCACCAGAGAAAAACTTGCTTCTCTTGGGAAGAAGCTGAGACCCCAGGCAAAGGAGGTAGGTTAACATGGCAAAACCATCATCTGGGAAACAGACAAAGGTTTCAAGATGGAAAAATATATCCGATACCAATCTGCTGCTGACTATTACGATCGTGGTATTCTTCGTAATGTATATCGGAGCGATGGTATTTTTGGGCGAAGGCTTTTTGAAACCGCAGACATTTTTTAATATTTTAAATGCCAATGCCGCTCTGATCATTACATCCTGCGGGCTCAGCCTGGTAATGATCACCGGAGGGATCGATATTTCCGTAGGCGGCGTGGTGGCGCTGGTAAGTATGTGCTGCGCTGTGTATCTGGATTACCATGACGGAAATGTGGCGGTGGCTGCCCTGATCGCTCTGGCGATCGGTCTGGCCTTTGGCCTGGTGCAGGGCTTCCTGGTAGCTTATCTGGACATTCAGCCCTTTATCGTGACTTTGGCGGGAATGTTCTTTGCCAGAGGCATGACGACGATCGTACATACCAATCCATTTAATGTTGCAAATGAAGAATTTGTGGCAGTAAAAATGACCCGTATCAATGTACCGGGGATGGGTTCGGTAAACAAGCTGGGGAAATATGTGAACGCCTATGTGGAGATCGGTGTGATCGTGGCGATCCTGGTAGTGATCGCACTGTTCCTCATACTCCGTTGGACAAAATTCGGGCGGGGCTTTTATGCGGTAGGCGGCAACAGGCAAAGCGCTCTGATGCTGGGCATCAATGTAAAACGCCAGAGATTTTTGGCACAGCTTTTGTGCGGACTTTTGGCCGGGATCGCGGGATTTGTCTATTTCCTTCATGTAGGCTCCGGATCGGCGTCGCATGCCAGCGGCATGGAGATGAACGCTATAGCCTCATCTATCATCGGAGGAACACTTCTCACCGGCGGTGTGGGAAATATTATCGGTACCTTCTTTGGGGTGCTTTCCCTGAGCACGATCCAGAATATTGTTTCTTCTGTAGGCCTTGACCAGGCCTGGTGGACAGGGATCACCATTGCGGCAATGCTTTGCCTGTTCCTGGTGATCCAGAGCGTGGTGATGGCGCGGAAGAACCGGCTGTCGTAAATAGTAAAAAATGTATAGAAAAAAGGGGCTGCCGGGACAGCCCCTTTTATACTACTGCTTCGATAAGAAGCTTATCTCCCACCTGGATTTCCTTCACTCCAATCTCTTTTTTCTTGTTGAAATTAAAACTCAGCATATATCCCACATTTAAATGATAATAGTCCAGATAACCCTTTAATTGGTTCTCGTCTCGTTCATTGTATGCATTTCCATGCCATACCTTCATCTCGATCACATATTGCTCTCCCAAATAATCAATGATCAAGTCTGTACGTTCCTGATTTCTTGTACGTGCTTCTGCATAATAGTTGCCGGTTCCATTAATGATCGGTTTCAAATAGAGCATAAAATAGCGTCTGCCGTCTTCTTCGACAAATTTCATATCCCGATCGCCATAAATATCATCAAAATGTTTAACAAATTTTTCCAGCAGCAGTTTCATATCCAGCCGCCCCTTTTGTATAAACTGATTTTTATTTCCAAGGGCAAATTTGTACATTTCCCCGTTCTGGACTTCGGGAAGAGTCAGAAAATAATTATACAAACGTGTCTCGAAAATTCTATTTGCAATCTGTACAGTGGCATTTTCAATTTTAATAAATCCAAACATGAGAAGCATATCCGTGGACGGATCGTCCGCATTATAAGTTATTGCCCTGCCTTGGAATAACAGCAGGTAAATCATCTTTTTTAATTCCGGATAATCATTCAGTTTGCCGATCAAAGATTCAAACAAAGTATTTTTTTCAGCAAGCAGCCATTTTACCGCTTCCATTACTCCCTGCCTTGTCCAGATTTCTTTGATTTCCTTCTTGTCAGAAAGCTTCTCATCCATGATCTTGCACAGACGTGATACCAAAAATGGATATCCTGACGTATATTCATATAATAATCCTGCAATTTCATTGATATCCATTCCCGTAGAATGATCGTTTTCAAACTGAATAAGCATCCCGGAAATGTCTTCCGCTGTGAACCCCATATGAATATCGAAATCTGCAGCAATATTCCAGGGGTTATTCTGTTTGTGTTCCTCTTCCGGACGTATACGCCTTCTAATGTTGCGTACATCATATACCCCAGCGAGAATTACGGATTGAAACGTCCGTACTTTTCTTCTTTTTAAATAGTAGGCGCGGATCTGTGCCAGAAAATCTATAAACACTTGGTTATTTGAAGCAGTATCCACTTCATCGATGATCAAAACTACTTTCTTTTCAGACTCTTCACACAGTTTCAGTAAAGCTTTAAATAGTACTGAAAGAGTTGCCTGAGGAACATTCCCTGTTGCATACCATTTAAGTTCTTTCTCTACCTCATACGATATATCTTCCGCGCAGTCCAGTATTTCCCGGGAAAAGGCGGCAACAAATCTCTGTTCACACTCGAAATCTGCATAACTGATCGTTTGAAAGTCCAGGCTGATAACCTGATACTCCTGTTTCAGATAGTCTGCAAGAGCGGCAAGTACGGTAGTCTTTCCGTATTGTCTGGCTCTATTTATAGAAAAATATTTTTCTTCGTCTACCATCTTTTTAATCGCTTTGATCCGGCTTGACAGATCGACCATATAATTAAGCTCCGGGTCACAGCAGCCATTCGTATTGAATATTTTTGCCATATGTTCCTCCTCCCCTACTTTTGTCATCTTGTCTATTGTTTATTATATGGTGTCTTTTTAGTATTGAGAAGAGATTTTCTCTATTCGTTTAAAAATCTTATGTATTTCTTCTTCAGGACGGCCCTGCTGTGATCAGGTTTGTTTGAGAACCAGCGTCCGTGTTTTGTCCAAAAAGAAGGGACGGTAATATCCTGTGGTATCTGAAAGGGGAAGAACTTCATCATGAAGGTTCAGGCGTAGTACCTCCCTCATATAAGTTCTCCGCCGTACAAAACGCTGCCATAGGATCGGGTATTTTTCTTTAATGTCAGCGCGAAGCCTGGCGTCTGCCAAAGCGATCCCATTTTCAGCACCTGCACCGCCATAACCATTTATGGAAGGAATAATGTCAAGCTGCAGGATCATTCCGCTTTTTAGCTGAATTTGCGAATTTTTGTAAATCGGAGAACAAAGCCATTCTTCTTCTGCACATAAGTGCCCCGGGTTTAAATACCAGTGGTAGACTTCCTGGGGCAAAACTCTTTTAATAATGTCATATAACTCTCCGCCGGACATACCAATATGGATCTGCTCCAGCCAGGCGGCCGCAGCTGCGTAATAAGGTTTGGCCAGCCGCTCTAAATAATTATTTACCTTATCCGGCAGCTGGGAGTGATCTTTTACCACATATCCGGCTCTGGAAGTAAGACCGCCGGAAAATCCACTGGTGACCGACATTTTATCTCCTATTTGTATTTTTCTGTTAGAGGGATAGAGATTTGCGTTGTTCAGTGCTCTTGCACCGATATCAGGAGAAATCCAGATATCGGTGCAGTTTTCCGGAAGTGTAACAGTGAAATGCAAAGAGGCGTTTTCAATCTTGTCCAGCAGAGCGTCCAGACGTTCACTGGCGAGGGCGATATTCTGTTTAAGATTATTCTGCGTTTCATTTTTCAGCAGCCGGTTGCTTACCGCACCAATACCCAGAGCGATCCCTGCAATGGCGAGAAGGTGGAGGAGTGCATATACAATATTGATCCGCATACGGAAGGAAGCACGACTTAGAATGGGCTTTAATTTCATAAGGTTCTCCTGAAAATCTATAGGAAGCAGAAGACGGGATTTTCACTTTGCTTCCTAATATATAGTATAATTTTCTCCATCATAAAATATATTTAACCAATTTTCAATAAAACTTAGGGAGATGGACAAAAAAATACAAAATAGCAAGAAAATACATAAAAATTATTCCGGTGATAAAAGTATGGCATGACAAGAAAAGGGAGACGGACATACCGTCTCCCTACTTTGTCAAAATTCAATTTTTACCGCGTAAAATAAAGAAAATCCGCACAAGGCCTCTGGTATCCCCCGATCAGCTTGTTGATCACCTTTCCGTTAAAGCACAGGGTAGAAGATCCGCCGCCATCCAGGTTGTAGGCATACTGGCAGCCATAGGACAGGAATATACTGGCCATATCCCAGTGGTTCAATCCTGTATAGCTTCCTGTATCGGTCACCAGAAGAACATAATCATTGGGCTTGACCATTCCCACAGCGGTCCTTGGATAATATTTATTGGTCTCATCCCAGGCGGGCTGGATCTTTCCGCCGTTTATGATGATAGGACCAAAATTATAGGTATCCTTCACGCCGGCTTTTAAAAGATCCGCTCCCATAAGGCCCTGAGGAGGCGTATAGATTGTTCCGTCTTTCTTAACCGCCATGACACTGTAGCTGGTCATATAATCCCCGTAAAGAGTTCCGTTCTTTATGCACATACCAAGGGGAGAAGGTTTGCCGGTGGCATAGTCAAAGGCACTTCCGTTTACCCCGATGATCCCGCCGTTGGAAGTGACCGCGCTTTGGGTGGTCTGCCGGGTTCCGCCGTATGTACCGTAGGAGAGCGCCGACTTAAGCTGTTCTCCACTTTTTGTGCGCACATGAGCAACCCAGTAGGAGACACCGTGGACAGATTTCCGCCGAAGCTCAATACTTAAAGTTGCACTGGTATAGGTATAATAATCATCACTCTGTGTGATCACAGGCTTATCCGGCTTTTTCTTATTGGTGCGCCGGCCATTGCCGTCTACATAATAATTTCCCACCCAGGTATTCTTTGCCATCACTCCCGTGGTGGTATTAAAATAGTAATAATATTTGCCGATCTTTTTCCAGCCTGTTGCCATGGTGGAATTTGCCAGGAAATAGTATCGGTTCCCTTTATAGGTCAGCCATTGACTGGCGATGGCCACGCCATTTTTATTGAAATAATACCGGTATTTTGTTCCCTGGGCCCATCGGTTCCGGTACATGATCCCTGTGGACCGGTCGTAATAATATTTTTTTCCGGACATGGACAGCCAGCCGGTATAGCGCTTTCCGCTGGGAAGACTATAATAATAATTTCCTTTGTACTTAATGGAGCCGCAGACAAGACGCCCTTTCGGATTATAACAATAATACTCCCCGTTGATCTTTACCCAGCCGGTTTTTTTGGAAGTAATACGGACACTTGTCTGGGACTGCTTCACCAGGGACGCACCCTGTACGGCTGTGCTGCTTCCGATCATCATCATTACAAACAAAAGTAGAAAAATAATACTTCCCGTGATCCTTTTTCTTTTCATCCTATCCCCTTATCTGTCTATGCTTTTTTATCTGAAAATTACAGAAAGCGGTGCCTATGCCGGCACCGCTTTCTGCAGCGTACCTTCAACCTGGTAGTTTTTAATAATTATACGCTCCTTCGTAACGTCCGCAGTGTTCTTTCTTTCGTGAAAGATTTTCACAGGTGCTGCATCTGTCGCAAAATTCCTGCTGATAACAGGTGGCACAAACACAGTCGCCGCATGCTTCCCGGTCATACTCCAGCGTACAGGAAAAAGGAATTCGGTCATCCCGTTCTTCTTTCATAAGATCACACTCCTTTGTTACTATCTATTATAGTCCCCCAAAGGAGCACTTTCAAGGAAAGATTTCCGAAAAATCCAATGCCCGGGGCTCGCCTGAAAAGCCGGTAAAAAAGCCGGGCATCAGTAATCCGTCTTATGATAAAACCGCCCATTGATAAAGTCTGTTTTGATAATATTTACAAAAGCGGTAGGATCCACTTCCGTCACCTTTCTCACCAGAAGCTTGGCCTCTTCCCGCGATACCACAGAATACAGAAGGCTGGTCTTGGCTCCTGTGTAGCAGCCGATGCCTTCGATCCGCGTTGCGCTGTGATTAGTAAGATGGGAGATCTCTTCATAAACTTCATCAGGCTTATGGGTAATGATAAATAACGTATGCTTTTTATATTTCTGGTGCAGGATCTGTACCACCTGGGTAGAAGTAAACTGGAAAATAATGGAATACAGTGCCTTGTCCCAGCCAAACAGCAGTCCGGCTACAATAAGAATGCAGGCATTTCCCACAAGGATATAGTTCCAGATATCCCGTCCGCTTTTTTCCGACACCCAGATCCCGACAATGTCTGTTCCGCCGCTGCTGGTATTCCCGATCAGGCAGAGGCTGACGCCGAAGCCGTTGATCAGACCGCCGAAGATACTGATCAAAAGGGTGTCATAAGTGATGGGCTGTGACGGAATGATATCGGTGAGGATACTGGAGAGTATGATCACACAGCAGGAGCTTAAGGTGAACTTCTTTCCTACAAATTTTAAACCGATAAAAATAGGAATGGCGTTCAGCGTCACATTGATCACTGTATAGGGAACTGCCAGACCGGCAAATTTTTCAAAAATTCCCTGGATCAAAAGAGTAAGCCCGTTGAAACCGCCAGGATACAGACCGCCGGCCCGTACAAAGGTTTTGATGTTCACGGCAAAGATCACGGCCGCTACAATGGCGCAGGCATAGCGCTTTGCCTCATGGCGCATATTGATGTTTTCCATGAATGTCCCTCCCTCAAATCATTAATCTGGTTTTTCATCTGTATGCAGTTGTCAGGGTTATTTTGCTTCCCAGCGCCCGGAAGCGCCGCATGGCAGGACCAGTCCGTTAGAGGATACAGGAAGTCCGATTTCCTGTGAATCCACCATTCCCCGGAAATCCCTCATTTCCGTAGCCAACATGTAGGTAAGGACCGCCGGCGCCAGTCCGGTAGTATAGGAATTAATAAGGAAAAACAAGGGGTTATCACTCAACAGTTTCACACACAGCCGGATCAGGGGATGGATCGCCTCTTCGATCTTCCAGACTTCCCCCTTGGGGCCGCGGCCGTAAGAGGGCGGATCCATAATGATGGCGTCGTAATGATTTCCCCTGCGGATCTCCCGTTCCACAAATTTTACACAGTCATCCACCAGCCAGCGTATAGGAGCCTCCGAAAGGCCGGAAGCAGCAGCGTTTTCTTTGGCCCAGGTGACCATGCCCTTGGAGGCGTCCACATGGGTGACAGAAGCCCCGGCCTCTGCGGCTGCCAGGGTAGCGCCGCCGGTATATGCAAAGAGATTCAGCACCTTTATGGGACGTCCGGCATTTTTGATCTTATTTCCAAACCAGTCCCAGTTTACTGCCTGCTCTGGAAAGAGCCCGGTGTGCTTAAAACTGAATGGCTTTAAATGGAAGGTAAGGGATCCGTAGTGGATATCCCACTGCTTGGGCAGATCAAAAAATTCCCATTCTCCGCCGCCTTTCTGGCTTCTGTGGTAATGGGCATTCATTTTGTGCCAGCCCCGGTGCTCCCTGGGGGTATCCCAGATCACCTGGGGGTCAGGTCTTACCAGAAGATACTTCCCCCAGCGTTCTAGTTTTTCTCCCCGGGAAGTATCTATGACTTCATATTCTTTCCAGCCGTCTGCAATCCACATGTATCGTTTCCTCAATTCTTTCTGTATTTATAGTCTTTTCGATTTTAGTATAGGCGAAATCCCCGGAATCTGCAAGGTTATCTTGCAGAATATGGGGAAAAGACTTGACAAGCAGGATTTTACCATACTAAAATGGATGGGATATTGAAGAGAAAGCAAGAAACAGGAGCCAAAAGGCCGAACGAGGAGGAAGAAAATGAAAAAATATAGTGAAATGAGCAGAGAAGAACTGCTGGATCTGAAAAAGGACCTGGATCGGCAGTTTGAGGAAATCAAAGCACAGGGCCTTTCCCTTGACATGTCCCGGGGTAAGCCAGGTGCAGACCAGCTGGATCTTTCCATGGGGATGATGGATGTACTTTCCAGCGGCACAGATCTGAAATGTGAAACCGGAGTGGACTGCCGGAACTATGGCGTGCCGGACGGGATTCCGGAAGCAAAACGCCTCCTTGGAGAAATGTCAGAGGTAGACCCGGATCACATCATTATTTACGGCAACTCCAGTCTGAATGTTATGTTTGATTCCATCGCCCGTTCCATGACTCACGGTGTGATGGGCCATACACCCTGGTGCAAGCTGGACAAAGTGAAGTTCCTCTGCCCGGTGCCGGGATACGACCGCCATTTCAAGATCACAGAATTTTTCGGCATTGAGATGATCAACGTACCTATGACAGAGAACGGCCCGGATATGGATATGGTGGAAAAGCTCGTAAGCGAGGACGAAGCCATCAAGGGGATCTGGTGTGTACCCAAGTACTCCAACCCCCAGGGATACACCTATTCCAAAGAAACCGTAGAGCGCTTTGCAAGGCTGAAACCGGCCGCTCCTGATTTCCGTATTTACTGGGACAATGCTTACAGCATTCATCATTTATATGACGACAACCAGGACTTTCTTGTAGAAATCCTGGGAGAATGTGTAAAGGCAGGCAATCCGGACCTGGTGTACAAATTTACTTCTACTTCCAAAGTAAGCTTCCCGGGATCCGGTATCGCAGCAGTAGCGGCTTCCAGAGCAAACCTGGAGGATTTCCGCAAATATATGCAGATCCAGACGATCGGTCATGACAAGCTCAACCAGCTGCGCCATGTAAGATTCTTTAAGGATCTGAAAGGGCTCCACGAGCACATGAGAAAGCATGCGGCCCTGATCCGTCCCAAATTTGAAATGGTATTAAATATCCTGGACAGTGAGCTCTCCGGACTGGGGATCGGCGACTGGACCAAACCCCATGGAGGATACTTCATTTCCTTCGAATCCATGGAAGGCTGCGCAAAGGCCATTGTTGCCAAGGCAAAGGAAGCCGGTGTTGTCATGACCGGAGCCGGCGCTACCTATCCATATGGAAAGGATCCGAAAGATTCCAACATCCGTATCGCTCCCACCTATCCTACCCTGGAAGAACTGGAAAAGGCGGCCCAGATCTTTGTAGTCTGCGTGAAGCTTGCCAGTGTAGAAAAGCTCCTTGGATGATCGGATCGAGCACAGTCAGGATTTTAGAAAGAACAGAGGGTTAGAATGTCAGAAGAAAAAGCAGGCAGAAGCGTAGGAAAAAAGCTGGTGGTGCTGCTGATCATTGTTTTTCTGGCGCTTGCGGCGGCAGCCTATTTTTTCGGCGCCTACTATTTTTCCAGCCATTTTCTGCCAGGTTCCCGGGTGAACGGATTTAACTGCTCCTACATGACCGTTCCGGAGGCAGAAGAACTGCTTTCTGCAAAGGCAGAAGCTTTTGTGCTGGAGATCCACACCCGGGGGAACGGCGTGGAGGGAATATCTGCAAAAGAGATCGGGCTTCATTATGTTTCCGATGGAAGCGTGAAGGAACTTATGAAAAAACAGGACCGTTATAAATGGTTTCTGGCATTTAATCAAAACAAGTCTTATGAAGTGGAAAGATCCATAGAATACGACAAAGAGAAGCTGGCCCAGGCGGTAAGACAGCTTGACTGTATGCAGGAGGAAAATAATATTCCTCCTGCAGATGCATATATAAAGGAAACGGCCGCCGGATTCGAGATCGTTCCGGAGACGGAAGGGACCACCTTGAAAAGAAAAGCGGTGCAGCAGCTGATTGCAAAGGCGATGTCCACAGGGACCTCTTCTGTGAACCTGGAAAAGGCCGGCTGCTATCTTGCCCCAAAGGTTTATCAGGACGATAAGAATCTGGTGAAAGAGTGCCGCCAGATCAACAAACTTACCAGCGTGGTGATCACCTACGACTTTGCCGACCGTACCGAACGGGTGGACAAAGATTTGATCAAGACCTGGCTGGTAAAGAACAAAAAAGGAAATTATGTTTTAGACCGGGAAAAAGTGGCTGCATTTGTCAACGAACTGGGATATAAATACGATACTTTTGGCTGCACCCGGACGTTTCTTACATACGATGGAAGGGAAAAGACCATCACAGGCGGCGACTATGGCTGGGCCATTGACCAGGAGGGGGAGACCGAAGCTCTTATGAAAGCCATCCAGAATGGAAAAACCCAGGTGCGGGAGCCGGTGTACGCCTATGAAGGCTGGAGCCGCGCCTCCAACGATATCGGCGATACCTATGTGGAGATCGACCTGACCAACCAAAGGATGCTTTTTTACAAAGACTGGCTTCTGATGGTGGACACGCCGGTGGTCACCGGAAGCCCCGATGTCCTGGGAAACGAAACGCCGGAGGGCTGCTTTGCCATAGATGGGATGAAATCACCGGCAGTGCTTACCGGGGAAGGATACGCCCAGGCGGTCACCTATTGGATGCCTTTTGCGGGAAATGTGGGGATCCATGATGCTTCCTGGCGTTCGGATTTCGGCGGGAGCATTTATGTGTTCAACGGCTCCCATGGGTGTGTGAACACACCTTATGATCAGGCAAAGATCATTTATGAAAATATCGGCATCGGTGCGCCGGTGGTGGTATATAAATAAAGAAAACAGAAATTTGCATGTCAATTTTCAAGATCTACTTGGATGGCGCGCCCAACGCGTCAGGAAAGAGGAAAAAATGAATATCGTTGTTTTAGCAGGCGGAACCAGCACCGAGCGGGAAATCTCCATCAGCACCGGAAGCGGGGTCTGCCGGGCACTCCGGCAGAAAGGACATAAGGCGATCCTGGTGGATATTTTCTGCGGAGTGGAAAAGGTAGACTGGGAAGCACCCTTCCCGGAAGAATATGATGTAGAGGCGGCAGTGTCCTATATGAAAAGCTTTGACGGACAGATCCAAAAGATGGAAGAGGAACGAAAAAGCTTTTTCGGCCCCAATGTATTAGAATTGTGCGATCAGTCGGATATTGTATTTTTGGGCCTTCACGGGGCAAACGGAGAGGACGGGAAGGTGCAGGCTGCTTTTGACCTGATGGGGATCAAATATACTGGAACCGGATACCTGAGCAGCGCCCTTGCCATGGATAAGGGGATCACAAAGCAGATGTTCCTGATGAACCATGTCCCCACTCCCAGAGGGACCACTATGGAGAAAAAAACTTATACCGCAGATTTAAAGGAACTGGGAATGGAATTCCCGGTAGTGGTAAAAACCTGCTGCGGCGGTTCCAGCGTAGGCGTCTACATTGTAAATGACCAGGCAGAATATGAGAAAGCTTTAAAAGCGGCCTTTTCCTATGAGGATGAGGTGGTTATAGAGGAATACATTAAGGGAAGGGAATTTTCCGTTGCCGTTGTAGACGGAAAAGCCTATCCGGTCATTGAGATCGCGCCCCTGGAGGGCTTTTACGATTACAAAAACAAATACCAGGCAGGCTCTACCATTGAGACCTGTCCGGCAGAGCTGTCCCCGGAATTGACGGCGATCATGCAGAAATACGCGGAGCTTGGAGCGAAAGCGCTGTCTTTGGAGGCATACTGCAGACTTGACTTTATCATGAAAGAAAACGGAGAAATGTACTGCCTGGAGGCCAATACCCTGCCGGGGATGACGCCTACCAGCCTGATCCCCCAGGAAGCCCAGGTTTTGGGAATGGACTATCCCAGCCTCTGTGAGGAACTTATCCGGGTTTCTCTGAAAAAATACCATTAAGAGGAAGCGGAAGATATGAAAAATTTGACATTGGAAAATCTGACTCGTGTATGCGGCGGCGTCTGTTATGGAGGAGAAGACAGCATACACAAAGAAGTTACGGCGATCACTACAGACAGCCGTACCGTTGAACCGGGCTGCCTTTTTGTCCCGATCGTGGGAAACCGTGTGGACGGCCACGATTTTATTTCAGATGTGATCAAAAAAGGCGCTTTGGCTGTTCTGTCAGAAAAGATCCTGCCGGATGCAGATTTTCCCTATATTCTGGTGCAGTCCACCCTTCAGGCTGTAAAAGAGATCGCAGAGTTTTACCTTAGCGGTCTTAAGATCCCGGTAGTGGGGATCACAGGCAGTGTGGGAAAGACCAGCACCAAAGAGGCCATCGCCTCCGTTTTAAAAGAAAAATACAAAACCTTAAAAACCCAGGGAAATTTTAATAATGAACTGGGACTTCCCCTGACCGTTTTCCGGCTGCGGGAGGAGGACCAGATCGCCGTGCTGGAAATGGGGATCAGCGATTTCGGCGAGATGAGCCGCCTGGCAAAGATCGCCAGGCCGGATACTTGTGTGATCACCAATATCGGTACCTGTCATCTGGAAAATCTAGGAGACCGGGATGGCGTTTTGAAGGCAAAAACAGAAATTTTCCACTACCTGAAAGAAGATGGGACCATCATCCTTAACGGGGACGACGACAAACTGCAGACGATAAAGGATTATAAAGGGATAAAGCCAGTGTTCTTTGGTCTTGGCGAAAACTGCGGGGTATATGCGGACGAACTTTTAAGCTGCGGACTGAAGGGAACCAGGTGCCGGATCCATTTGGGAGACCGCTGCTTTTCCGCGCTGGTGCCGGTACCCGGCAGACATATGGTCTACAATGCCCTGGCGGCTGCGGCAGTGGGAAGGGTCTACGGGCTTACCGATGAGGAAATCAAAAGAGGGATTGAAAGCCTTGAGACCATAAGCGGCCGGTTCCATATTATAGAAACAGAGGATTTTCTGATCGTGGATGATTGTTACAACGCCAACCCTATGTCCATGAAGGCTTCTTTGGACGTACTTTCCGAAGGGGCAGGAAGAAAGGTGGCGATCCTGGGAGATATGGGAGAACTGGGAGAAAATGAGAGCCAGCTTCACCGTCAGGTGGGAGAACATGCAGGAAACTGCGGGATCGATCTTTGCATCTGCGTAGGTTCTCTTTCTCGCCATATGGTCCAAGGGATACGGGAGGTCAATCCTTCTATGGACGTAATATATGAGGAGGAACGGGATTCCCTTATAAAAAATCTTCCTTCCTATCTGAAAAAAGGAGATACGATCCTTGTAAAGGCATCGCATTTTATGGGCTTTGAAAAAATCGTAAAGGCTTTGCAGGAATTTTAGCGGGCAGAAGGCCGCCGGTGAGAACCGGCGGTTTTTTTGACGGAATTTTTACATAGGGAAGGCGGCCTGCCGCTTTCTGCGGGAATTTGACGAACGATTTTTGTTTCCTGATAAAAGGCAGAGAGGTATAATATTCCTACAATGTTGAAGGAGGGTATTATGCTGGAAAGAATTATGGACCTTAACATATTGCTCTACTGCATGGCGGCCCTTGGGGCAATGGGAGCAATAGGGATGTTGGCCACGCACCTTACCTACAGAAGAAAGCTTCGCCAGAAGGGCGGCATAGGAAACCCAAAAGAAAAATGGATGAACCTCTGGAAAACGAAGGATAAGTTGCTCCGCCGTATGAACCGCCTGGTGTGGTATCCTGTACTTTGCTCTGCTATATTTTTTATCCTTTCCTCGATTTTTGGGACAATGGTGTCCCCGGAAGGACTGCCGGCCCGTTATCTTTATGTTGCCGTCGGTGTTCCTCTGGGACTTTTGGCAGTGCGCCAGGCCCTGGATTTTTCCTGTATGGATGGGATGCTGGTGGATCTTTTGGCAGACTATATAGAACGGATGCGGGCATGGGTGGAGGATGTGCCGGCGCCTAAAAAAACAGATCCTGTCCTGCAGGAGCAAATGGTGGAACAGATTGTGGGAAGTATCCGCCAGACAGCAGCGGCAGGCAGCCATTTCAGCAAAATGCTTTCTCCGGAGGAAGAGGAAATTATGAGAGAAATTATTCGCGAATTTATGAATTGATTTAACTTGTAGAAAATTCCCATATTTGTTATACTATGACCAAAGAAACTGTGGATATCCGCAGAAATTTTCTACAATAAAAGGAGAGAGAGCCATGAGTAAAGTTACGTTCGATTATTCAAAAGCAGGCTGTTTTATCGCAGACCATGAGATGGATGCCATGAAGGTTCTTGCAGAGGCGGCAAAGTCCACCCTGGTATCCAAATCCGGATCAGGAAATGATTTCCTGGGATGGATCGACCTTCCTGTAGATTATGACAAGGAAGAATTCGCCCGTATCAAAGCGGCGGCGAAAAAGATCCAGGAAGATTCCGAAGTGCTCCTTGTGATCGGCATAGGCGGATCTTATCTGGGCGCAAGAGCGGCCATTGAATTTTTAAGACATGGTTTCTATAATAACGTTTCCAAAGAGATCCGTAAGACTCCGGAAATCTACTTCGTAGGCAACAGCATCAGCAGCAGCTATATCAAAGGACTGATGGATGTGATCGGAGACAGGGATTTCTCCATCAACATGATCTCCAAATCCGGGACTACCACAGAGCCGGCCATCGCTTTCCGTGTGTTCAAGGAAATCCTGGAAAAGAAATACGGAAAAGAAGGCGCTGCCAAGAGGATCTACGCTACCACAGACCGTGCTAAGGGAGCCCTTAAGAAAGTGGCGGACGAGGAAGGCTACGAAGAATTTGTCGTACCGGACGATGTAGGCGGCCGTTTCTCTGTCCTTACTGCAGTAGGTCTCCTGCCCATCGCGGTAAGCGGCGCAGATATTGACAAATTAATGGAAGGCGCAGCATCCGGACGTGACATCGCTCTGAACAACGCATTTGAGGACAACGACGCCATGAAATATGCGGCTGTCCGCAACATCCTTCTCCGCAAGGGCAAAACCGTAGAGATCCTTGCAAACTATGAGCCAAGCCTTCACTATATCAATGAGTGGTGGAAGCAGCTCTACGGCGAGAGTGAAGGAAAAGACCAGAAGGGTATCTTCCCGGCAGCGGTAGACCTGACCACAGATCTTCACTCCATGGGACAGTTTATCCAGGACGGCAACCGCATCCTGTTCGAGACGGTTATGAATGTGGAGAAATCCGGCGCAGAACTGATCATCAACGAGGAACCGGTAGACCTGGACGGCCTGAATTACCTTGCAGGCAAGACCGTGGATTTCGTAAATAAGAGCGCCATGAACGGAACGATTCTGGCTCACACAGACGGACAGGTTCCCAACCTGAGAGTGGATATCCCTGAGCAGAACGAGTTCTATCTGGGACAGCTGTTCTACTTCTTTGAATTTGCCTGCGGCGTCAGCGGCTATCTCCTGGGCGTGAACCCATTCAACCAGCCTGGCGTAGAAAGCTACAAGAAGAATATGTTCGCCCTTCTTGGAAAGCCCGGCTACGAAAAAGAAAGAGAAGAGCTCTTAAAGAGATTATAATGAAGCTCGTTATATTAGAAGCGGAAAGTTTGGGTGAGGACATGGTCTTCACCCCTTTTCATAGATTCGGGGAAGTGGTGATCTATCCCGCCACAACGGCAGATCAGATGCCGGAGCGTGTGGAGGATGCAGATGTCATCGTGGCGAACAAGGTTCCCATCTGTGAAAAGACCATCGGACAGGCAAAAAATTTAAAGCTGGTATGCCTGACCGCCACCGGGATCAACAACCTGGATGGAGAATATTTGAAGAAAACAGGGATCGCCGCCTACAATGTGGCCGGCTATTCCACCAACGGGGTGGCCCAGCATACCTTCGCCCTGCTGTTCTATGTGCTGGAAAAACTGAATTATTATGACCACTATGTAAAATCCGGGGAGTATGCCAGAGGAAAATGCTTTTCCCATTTCGGCCAGAGCTTCTGCGAGCTGGACGGAAAGACCTGGGGGATCATCGGACTTGGCGCCATCGGCAGGAGAGTGGCGGAGATCGCCACGGTCTTTGGGTGCCATGTGATCTGCTATTCCGCCTCGGGAGGAAAATACGATTCTCCCTATGAACAGGTGGAGTTTGACGAACTGCTGAGACGGTCGGATTTCCTTTCTATCCATGCGCCCTTAAATGCCCATACGGAAAATCTGATGACAGCGGATGTATTTGAAAAGATGAAACGAAGCGCCGTCCTTATCAACGTAGCCCGGGGCCCCATTGTAAACGAGGAGGATCTTTACCATGCCCTGACAGAAGGAAAGATCGCGGGGGCGGCTCTGGATGTGCTTTCCAAAGAGCCTATGGATCCGGAGAATCCTCTCCTGAAGATCCAGGACAGCAACAAACTGATCATCACTCCGCACATCGCCTGGGCGGCCAGGGAGACACGCTTCCGGGTGGTAGATGAAGTAGTGAAAAACATCCAGCGCTTCCAGGCGGGGGATGGCACCAATCGAGTGTACTAAGGAGGAGATCCTGCAAGACTGACAGGCCCGTTCTCTCGGGACTTTTATGCGGGAATTTCCTAATGGCTGCTTTGCCCCTGGATGAGCAAGGAGGCAGAAAAGAGTATGGATGAAAAAAAATGGAACCGGGAAATAGGGTACGGAAAAATACGGGATGATATAGAGTCCCGCATTTCCAGGCTTATTTTATGGGGGATCACCCTTGGCAGTCTGGCGGAAATGCTTTTCTGCGTATGGGCCTGCATAGAAAAGTACAGGCCGCAGGCTGCGGCTGCGGCAGGGCTTGGGTTTGTTTCTTTTATCGCAGGAGGAACTGCCCTGGCGGCCTGCCGGGCCCCTTTGACGAAAATACGGGAGAAAGATGCAGTTGTAGTGGAGAACGGAAGCTTCGTGTTCGGAGGAAATGTTTTTCTTGCTGCTGCCAGCACAGCCCTCTCCATTTTGACTGTATACCTTGCCTTAGAAGAAGTCTGGGGCGGCATTGCAGTGATGGGCAGCATGGAGATCCTGGGAAAATTATGCGCTTTATTTTACCTGGTATCCTGCTGGAATCAGCGTATCATCCTTTGGCCAGACGGCACGCTGCTGTACAGTTCCGTTACAGGAAGAGAAAGGAGGATCCGTGTCGCCCAGATCGGTAAGCTGGAAATGTCCATATCTTCCAGAAGGGATGATGATATTTTTACCATCCGTGTGATCGACAGAGAAGGGAAAAAGCGGTTTACTTTTGACAATACCATGGAGAATTATGACATTCTTTATGAAAAAATGGAGGAATTTTCTGTTCCTATAGAAGGGAGGACCTGGACGAAGCGTGGGATCACCCTGGAAGAATTATACGAAAGAAAATGTCTTTACAGCCGTGATACAAAAGAGGCAGCGGAGCAGCGGCATATAGATATATTAAAAAAGCTTGTATGGGTGCTGACTGCTTTGCTGGTCGTGTGCTGCGGGATCTTTCATTTTGTCCTTCCGATATGGATCCCCAGGAAATACTGTCTGTTTCTTGCGTCCCTGCTGCCTTTGTGCAGCTACCTGCTGGGCTTTCGTTTTCCTCAGATCATTGTGACAGATACGCCGCGGAGAACAGATGAAACCTGGGAACGTACACATGTAGTACTCCCGTTATATTTCTTTTTACTGATCCTTATAAACGGTATTGGTATCGTCTATTTTATCCTTGCTGATTATTATATTGCAGATGTGGGAAAACTGGTCTTTTTCTGCATAGTTCTTTCTTTGGTTTTTATTATCCCGGCCATTCTGAGGATACCGCCGCTCCTTCGGAACCCCGATCATGTTTTTACAACAGGAGCAATTGCGGCGTTTTTGGGAGTCGGTCTGGCTCTGTCCATTACCCTTCTGTCCATGGGGAAAGGAGCGGCCTATCCGGCCCGGATCGCAGATACCCGGACAAAAGAGGCAGAAAGCCGGACTATCTACTATGTGGATGTGGTTCTGGAAGATGGAAAGACTGTGGAAATTGACGCGCCGATCCGGATCTATACGCTGGCTGCAGGGGGATTTCCACTTACCTTGAAGGAGTGGGAAGGAGTGTTTGGGATACGGTTTTTTAATCTGTATGAGGAGGAGTAGATTTTTCTATTCTGTATTTTATTTAGAGATTAAATATGCTAATATTGGGATATAGAAATAACAAACCATAGGGGGGATTCAGTATGAAAGCGCTTGTGTTTCCAAAAGACCAGGAAATGTTTCCGGAAATTGATGAAAATGGGTTGCTGCGTTCGTCTGGCGGAACGGATAGTATTGCGCGAGCTTATGAGGCAACTATTGAAGCTTACACCGGAGCACACACGAAAGCTGCCGACGTAACTTACGAGAAAAATAAGGATCATTTTGAACGCGCGGGTATTTCCAAAGAAAAATTTGTTCGTTCGGAGGATTCAAGAAAACAATTTCTGCAGGACTTGTGGCATAAGCTGGACAAGTTGGTGGAGGATAAGTCGAAAGACAGCATTGTCCGATTTCCCAAGACAAGCTATGCCGTTCATCTGGAAAAAAATTATTATATAGACCATTTCAAGAATCTGAAGGATTCGCTGAATAATTACAACGAAGGCTGGAATCTCGGGGGACTGGTAGGCGAATGTTTTAATGATACAGAGAAAAAAGCCCGGGAATTGCAGGAGGCAAGAAAGAAACGAAAAAAACTTTGGCTTGAACTGCCGATCATTGCTTTGCAGATTATCGCAGCGGTGATTGTGCTTGTATTTGGGATTCGTATTACGTCCGGCAGCATAGATAGT
>DXBU01000136.1 GCA_019116385.1 Candidatus Blautia faecigallinarum
TCATGCTTTTTCCTCCTCAATAAACAATCTAAGAACAGTTTAGCATATCCGCATCACATACCGATGGTATAGCATAATTTTAAAAGTTAGGCTGCTTACAAATTATTTCCAGGAATCCCTCAATCGTTCATAGGATTCTTGAAACCCCTTTTTTCGTTCCTCTAGCTCCTGTTTCTTTACATCAGGCATCCTCTCGAAAAGCTGACAGTCCGTCAGGTCTTCCAGCCCCAGCTCCACCTGGAAGGAATCCAGATAGTACCTTTCTGCTTCCTCCAATAACCATTCAAATAACTCCGGAGCGCTTTCAAAATATTCCTGAAGATCAAACCCTTCCCCTGGTTTAAACCACCGGAGTACAACAAATCCATATGGATATGCGTCCACTCCGCACGTTTCTCCTTCTTCCTCAAAATACTCTCGAAAAATGTCCCAGACCTGCCTGCAATGCTCACATTCCATTTTTGATACATATTCTCTCATACTATTTTGCTCCTTTCACAAACCGGCTTTTGACGCAATTCACATCTGGACTGCGTAAAAACAGAATGTCTGATTTTGTCGAAAAAAAAGGGGAACAGCCCCAATTTAGCTGCTCCCGCTTTACCTTCAGTTTATAAAATTTTCATAGAAATTGCGTACTTTTCGCCGAAGGGAATTTTTTTTAATCTGACGCAATTCGGTACGTAATTTTGACGCAAAACCCTGTGCAAAAATACACGATTTTCTGTAAGTCTGACGCAGTTACGCAACTTCGGATTTTTCTCGGAAATTTTTGAAAAACCCAGCAAAATCAAGGCTTTCGCGCCTTTCAAACCGGAACTTCGCCGATGTACTTACATTCCCATCTGCTTTGCAACTTCCTCAGCAAAGTTCTCTTCTTTCTTCTCGATACCTTCGCCGGTCTCATAGCGGACAAAGCCTTTGATGGTGATCTTCGCGCCGTTCTCTTTTGCAACCTGCTCTACGTATTTGCCGACAGCCTGCTTTCCGTCTTCCGCTTTTACGTATACCTGGTCAAGAAGGCAGATTTCCTTCAGCTCTTTCTTGATACGTCCTTCGATCATACCTTTGATAACCTTTTCCGGTTTCTGGGATTCCTTGGGATCGTTCTGGATCTGAGCCATAAGGATCTCTTTTTCATGTGCGATATATTCCGCGCTTACTTCGCTGTCGCTGGTGTAAAGAGGCTTCAGAGCTGCAACCTGCATTGCCACGTTCTTAGCCATCTCTTTTACTGCATCGTTGATCACGTCTGTCTCAACATCTACCAGAACGCCGATCTTTCCGCCCATATGGATATAGGAAGCAACAAAACCGTTTTCTTCCTTTACCTGCTGGAATCTGCGGATGTTCATGTTCTCGCCGATCACTGCGATCTGAGCTGCAAGGGCTTCCTTCACTGTCTTTGTAGTATCCAGTGCCCATGGCTCTGCAAGAAATGCATCGATATCTGCTGCGCCGGTGGTCAGAGCCTGTGCTGCAACGTCTGCTACGTAGTTCTGGAATTTCTCGTTCTTTGCTACGAAGTCTGTCTCAGCGTTTACTTCTACAACAACTGCATTCTTTCCGTCCTCAGCCACAAGAGCCTTGCAAAGGCCTTCTGCTGCAACACGGCTGGCCTTCTTCTGAGCGGTAGCAAGACCTTTCTCACGAAGAAACTCCACTGCTTTATCCATATCGCCTTCTGTGGCGGTAAGAGCTTTCTTACAATCCATCATTCCGGCGCCGGTCATTTCTCTTAATTCTTTTACCTGTGCTGCTGTAATAGCCATCTTTTTTTCCTCCTGAATCATTTCGCTGCTTTGTATTTCCTAAGGAAATACTGAGAATTATTCTTCCTCTGCTGCCTCTTCTGCTTCCTGGGTGAACTCTTCAGATTCTGCCATGATCTCTCCGTCGGACTCTGTAGCGCCCTGGTTAGCCTCGATAACAGCGTCTGCCATCTTGGAAACGATCAGTTTCACGGCACGGATCGCATCGTCATTGCCCGGGATCACATAATCCAGCTCTTCCGGATCACAGTTGGTATCACAGATACCGATCAGCGGGATACCCAGGGTATGAGCTTCCTGTACGCAGATTCTTTCCTTCTTGGGGTCAACGATGAAGATCGCATCCGGAAGACGCTTCATCTCTTTGATACCGCCAAGGTTCTTCTGCAGTTTGGATAACTCTTTTCTTAATGCGATAACTTCTTTCTTTGGAAGAACTTCGAAAGTTCCGTCTGCCTCCATTGCCTCGATCTCTTTCAGTCTGGCAATACGGCTCTGGATGGTCTTAAAGTTGGTGAGCATACCGCCCAGCCATCTTTCATTTACATAGAACTGTCCGCAGCGCTCTGCCTCTGTCTTGATGGCATCCTGCGCCTGCTTTTTGGTTCCTACGAATAAAATGGTCCCGCCGTTGGCAACGATATCTGCGATCGCATTGTATGCATCGTCAACCATGCCTACAGACTGCTGTAAGTCGATGATGTAGATACCGTTTCTCTCTGTGTAGATGTAGGGAGCCATTTTAGGGTTCCATCTTCTTGTCTGATGTCCGAAATGAACACCTGCTTCCAAAAGCTGTTTCATTGAAATAACGCTCATGTTTTTTTCTCCTTTTTTGGTTAATTTCTTCCGCACAGATCGTTTTCTATCCGGACCTGCCGCACACCGTCAGGCACCATCCCTCAGAATCTCTGTACGTGTTTATTTCCTGAAAGCCGCATATATACGCCTTTCATCCAACTTTTGCATTATAGCATAGGAAAACCCTCTGTGTAAAGAGGGTTTTTCTAAAAAAGCGCGGATTTCCGCCCTGTTTCGGTCTTTCAGGGCTGTATTTTCCTGATATAGGAAATGGCGTCCTGGATCCTGGCGGCATAAAGGAGCGTCATGTCTGTTTCCTTTCCCACAGAAGTCCGGCACACTTCCGGAAGGATCACCGTGTGAAAGCCCAGCTTCTTTGCCTCAGCCACACGCTGTCCGGCCATACTTACAGCCCGGACCTCTCCGCTTAAGCCGATCTCCCCGAAGGCCATCACCGTATCCGGGATCACGATATCCTTAGCGCTGGAGACCACCGCCAGGGCAATCGCCAGGTCAATGGCCGGTTCGGTCATTTTCATTCCGCCGGCGATATTTACATAAGCATCGGAGGCAGCCAGATGAATGCCCACCTTTTTTTCCAATACCGCCATCAAAAGATTGACTCTATTAAAGTCTGTACCCACCGCAGTCCTTCTGGGGATCCCGAAGCTGCTCTGGCACACCAGAGCCTGGATCTCTACCAGGATCGGCCTGGTTCCTTCCATGGAACAGGATACAATGGAACCCGAGCTATCTGCCGGTCGTCCGTTCAACATGAATTCTGAAGGATTTTGCACTTCCTCAAGGCCTGTATGGCGCATTTCAAATACGCCGATCTCATTGGTTGAGCCAAAACGGTTCTTTACCGCCCGCAAGATCCGGTAGGAAGCGTGCCGGTCTCCCTCAAAATAAAGGACGGTATCCACCATGTGCTCCAGGACTCTCGGTCCGGCCACATTTCCTTCCTTGGTCACATGACCCACGATAAATATAGAGATCCCCATTCCTTTTGCGATCTGCATAAGGATATTGGTAGATTCTCTTACCTGGGAAACGCTGCCTGGCGCGGAGCTGACTTCCTCGTGAAACATGGTCTGGATCGAATCGATGACCACCGTATCCGGTTTTTCCCGTTCCAGTACGCCTCGGATGTTCTCCAGGTTTGTCTCGCACAAAAGTTTAAGATTTTCATTAAACTTTCCGATCCGTTCTGCCCGCAGCTTGATCTGGCGCAGGGATTCCTCCCCGGAAATGTATAAAACCTTCTGTCCCTTTTGGGCTAGGTTTCTGCACACCTGCAGAAGAAGGGTGGATTTTCCGATGCCTGGATCTCCCCCCACTAAAACCAGAGACCCGGGGACGATCCCGCCCCCGAGTACCCGGTCCAATTCTCCTATGTTGGTTGTCTGACGTTCTTCCTCTGACAGGCGGATATCGGAAAGAAGTACCGGTCCCTGCTTTTTTTCGTAGGCTTTTCCTGAACCCTGGGATTTTTTTACCGTGGAAACGGTTTCCTCTACAAAGGTATTCCATGCCTTACAGCCCGGACACTGTCCCATCCATTTGGATGATTCGTATCCGCATTCCTGACAGAAGAAAACAGTTTTTTTGTTTTTCAGCATTTTTCGATCTTCACTTCTACCTTGGCTGTATTTCCAAGCTCTGCACTAAAGGAAAGCTTGCCGCCAAGATTAGTTTTCATTTTTCCGGTGTCCATGCCATTCAGGAATACTTCGTATTCTGTATCCCCTTCCATCTCAACGGTAACCTGGGCATCTTCCGGGCCTTCCACCGTAAAACTCATGCCGGAACCATCCTGTGATAAATGGAAAACCGAGGTTCCTGGAACAGATTCATAAACAAACATTCCATTTCGCTCAAGCTTTGTGATCTCTTTGAAGGTTTTCACTTTATACATATCGCCCTGGTGCTGGTAGTCGGAAAGCTTGGACTTTGAAGCAAGCTCGTAATCTCCAAAGCTTATGGTTCCATCTGCCTCTGTGCGGATAAGTTCTTTTACAACTGCCATGATCGTATGTCCTCCCTAAGACTTTCTCTTGTTTTGTATGTTTTAAGGCTTCTTTTCTTGTGAATTTCATTATATAATAAATCCCGTTTTTTGACCAGTGGCTCCCTGGATATTTAATATCTTTTTAAGAAATATCCTTCCAGGTATTTATTTTTCTTCTTTCGTCTCGTTTCTTTCAGGAACAAACTGCAGCTTCTTCTTATGAAGCTGTACGGTCACCCGATCGCCCTGTTTAATACGGCCTTCCAGGATCTCGTTTGCCAGGGCATCCTCAATTTGTGTCTGGATCGCCCGGCGCAGAGGTCTAGCGCCATATTTGCTGTCAAACCCGGATTCCGCCAAATGTTCTTTTACCGAATTGGTAAACTTCAGTTCCATATTCATCTGCTCCCGGCATCGTTTCTGAAGATTCTTTAAAAGGATCGTAACGATCTTTTTAATGTCCTCTTTATTCAGGGCATGGAAGACCATGATCTCATCAATACGATTTAAAAATTCCGGTTTAAACATGCGGCGCACTTCTTCCATCACACCGCCCTTCATCCGCTCGTAATCCTGCTTTTCATCCTCGTTGGAAACAAAGCCCAGACGTTTCGGCTCGATGATCGCCTGGGCCCCTGCATTAGAGGTCATGATGATGATCGTCTGCTTAAAATCTACCTTCCGTCCGTGGGCATCGGTGATGTGCCCATCGTCCAGGACCTGAAGAAGGATGTTGAACACGTCCGGATGGGCTTTTTCGATCTCATCAAACAAAAGGACGCTGTAGGGATTTCTTCTCACCTTTTCACTTAACTGTCCGCCCTCGTCATAACCCACATATCCAGGGGGCGAGCCGATCAGCTTGGAAACGCTGTGCTTTTCCATGTATTCGGACATGTCTACACGGATCATAGCCTGTTCGCTGCCGAAGACCGCCTCTGCAAGGGCTTTGGAAAGCTCGGTCTTTCCCACCCCGGTAGGTCCCAAAAACAAGAAGGAGCCAATGGGACGGCCGGGATCTTTTAATCCTACCCTGCCGCGTTTTACCGCCTGGGCAACAGCCTTCACCGCTTCATCCTGGCCGATCACCCGTTTGTGGAGTTCTTTTTCCAAATGGGCAAGACGTTTGGTTTCCCCTTCTGTAAGCTTCTGTACCGGGATCTTTGTCCAATCGGAAACGATATCCGCCACAGAGTTCTCGGTAACGGTCAGCGGATTCCTTTTGTTTTTCCGCTGGCAGCGCAGTTTCAGCTTATCGATCTTATCCTGCACCTCCGTCTGGCGCTCCTGGATGGCCCTGGCTTTTTCCAGATCCCCGTCACGGATCGCATCTTCCTTTTCTTTCAGGAGTTCTTTGCGCTCCTGTTCCAGGGTATCCAGCTCAGGAGTGGATTTATATCCTTTAAGCTGTACCTTGGATGCGGCTTCGTCAATGATATCAATGGCCTTATCTGGAAGAAAACGGTCGTTGATATACCGCACAGACATTTTGACCGCCCCAAGAAGGGCTTCGTCTTCTATCTTAACTCCATGATGCGCTTCATAATAGGGCCGGAGACCTTTAAGGATCTCTACTGCCTCTTCTTCTGTGGGCTCTTCTACCACCACCGGCTGGAAGCGCCGCTCCAGTGCAGCGTCCTTTTCAATATATTTCCGATATTCTTCCAGTGTTGTAGCGCCGATCAGCTGGATCTCGCCTCTGGAAAGGGAGGGTTTTAAAATATTGGATGCATCCAGGGCTCCTTCTGCCCCGCCGGCTCCGATTATGGTATGCAGTTCGTCGATAAACAAAAGGATTCCCCTGTGATCCCGTACTTCCTGGACCACATTTCGGATCCGCTCCTCGAACTCTCCCCGGTACTTGCTCCCTGCCACCATACCGGAAAGATCCAGCACCACCAGTCTTTTGTTTTTCATGGTATCCGGCACAAGGCCAGATACGATACGCTGGGCAAGCCCTTCCGCAATGGCTGTTTTACCTACTCCCGGCTCTCCCACCAGACAGGGGTTGTTTTTGGTCCGGCGGCTCAAGATTTGGATCAGACGGGCGATCTCCCGCTCTCTTCCCACTACCGGATCCAATTTTCCTTCAGACGCCAGCTGGGTAAGATCCCGGCTGTACTGATCCAGCATCGGTGTTCCGGAAGCTCTCCTGCTTTTTCCATTCCGCATGGTTTGGAATTCTTCGGAAATGGCATCTCCGTCCAGGCCCATAGCGGTCAAGACGGCGGCATAAAGTTTCTGGATCTGGGCTCCCATGGTGTACAAAAGCCTGGTGGCAACACAGTCTGTCTCCTTGAGCATAGCCAAAAGAAGATGTTCGGTCCCTGCCTGGGGCTCATGAAAGGCTTCCGCCTCCGAAACCGCGCCATCCAGGATCTTTTTTGCTCTGGGACTGTACCCTGGCGTCTGGGCCAATGCCGTCCCATCCGGGGGCGCGATCAGTTGATTGATGAGCGTTTCCAGGCGCTCCTTTTCCAGACCGAATTCCTCTAGAAGCTTACCGGCTGTCCCTTCTTTTTCCTCCATAAGCCCCAGAAGAATGTGTTCGGTCCCTATATAGGCATGCTGCAGCGACTGTGCGGCTTTTTTCGCCAGCTCAAGGGCATTTGCTGCCTGCCTGGTAAAGTTTTCCTGCATAGTGTCCTCCTTACTTGTCTGCATAATATTCGTCAAATATATCGTCAATGAGCTGATGCACTTCTTCTCTGGTGACATTCCTGCAGCACCCTCTTGCCAGGGCCACCAAAAGATTCTGCTTCATCTCCTCAAGTGCCTTTAATTTATCTGCATCTACGGCGATCACCGCTCCCCGCCTGCGGTCGATACTTACAAAACCTTCCTGGCGCAGCAGGGTGTAAGCCTTATTCACCGTATGCATATTGATACCGATCGTCTCTGCCAGCTGCCGGACAGAGGGCAGGGAATCGCCTTCCTGCAGTCTGGATGTGGCAATCCCCATAATGATCTGATTGGTAAGCTGAAGATAAATGGCTTCTTCACTGTTAAAGTCAATTTCTATGACCATAGGGCAGACCTCCTCCCTTAGTTCTACCTTTCCCCACATAAATGTGTTATACATATACTAGCACAAAATTCAGGTTTTGCAAGATAAATTTTGCAGGCAATGTTTCCCACAAGGCTTTAGAGAAGAAAAAGGCGGCCTGAAAGCCGCCTTAAATCATGCCAATATTCCCAAATGTTCCAAAAGGATCTTCAATCCGATCAAAACCAGGATCACACCTCCTGCGATCTGGGCTTTTGCCCGGAACCGGCTTCCAAATACATTTCCGATCTTAATGCCGGCAATTCCGAACACGAAGGTCGTACAGCCAATAAATACCACAGCAAAGACAATATTTACCTTAAGAAATGCAAAGGTCACCCCCACCGCAAGGGCATCGATGCTGGTGGCAACAGCCAAAAGAAGCATGGTCTTCACATCAAAGGAATCGTCCAGGGATTCCTCTTCTCCCACTGCTTCCCGGATCATATTGATACCGATGACCGCCAGGAGCACAAAGGCAACCCAGTGATCGATGCTGGAAATCGCATCCTCAAACTGGGTTCCCAAAAGATAGCCGATAGCAGGCATGAGCGCCTGGAACCCTCCGAAGTATACCCCGGACAGCAGGGCATTTTTCCACCTCATTTTCGGCATGGAAAGCCCTTTGCAGATAGATACGGCAAAAGCATCCATGGAAAGTCCCACTGCCACTAAAAATAGTTCAAGCAGTCCCACGTTGCGTTCCCCCGCTATCCGATGATCTTCTTTACCTGGTCTTTGTTCAGGACCAGATTAAAGCCCATAGGATTTACTACATAAGCGGCGGCATTCTCCAGCATAACTTCCGGCAGCTTGGCAAAAGGCAGTTTTGCCACCCGCATTTTCTTTCCTTTGGTAAATTTCTCCAATTCCATGACATCAGAGAAGACCGGCTGTAGGATCTGATCCTTTTTGTCCTTCAGGAAGGGGATGTTGATCTTTTTCGGATCGTCCTTGCTTACCTCCATGACCATCAGGAATTCGGACTTACGCAGATCCGCAACAAATTCTTCTTCCAGTTCCCTCATATTTCTGCGCTCTTCATTTTTCACCGGGCGCCTAAGTTCCTGCATAAAATATATGCCGGAAAGCTGGAGGGCAGGATTTAAAAGCGGCCTTTTTTCCGGAGGAAGTTTGCTCAGATCCTGTTTTGCGATATTCTCAAGATCTACCTCGCATTGTTCCTCGCCGTCCACCCAGATCACCGTATTTACGCCGATGGCATAAAGAGTTCCGTAAAACCTGGGGTAATCCTTCTTTTCATAGCGCATTCCCATAAGAAGGACCTTATCTTCCAGACGTTTTTTTCCGTATTCTTTGATTCCTTCTTCTGTGGAAAAAACCCATGCCTGGTCATTAAAGGTTTCCTCATCACAGGTTACGTAGGGAAGCCGTGTAACCTGCGAATATGCAACAAATACAAATTCTCTGTTCTGCAGCTCCTTCACTGCCTGCTCCTTACTTATTCCCATTTCCTAATCCTCTCTTTATCGTAGATTTCCTCTTTCTCTGTCATTTTATCTGGTAAGAAATTCTGCGATTCCATCCAGGGCATCCATCTGCTCTTCTTTCAGTGAAGATTTAACGGTAAAGGTTTCCTCGTAGATTTCCATATTCTTCATAGAAGAAAGTATCTCTTTGATCTGTTTGCCTGCAGAGACTGCCCAGGTTCCATTTTCTATCACCGCAGCTTTCCGGTTCTGGAAATTGTGGGCCTTCAGTTCCAAAAGGAGCGTCTCCATCTTTGGGAAGATCCCGGCATTGTATGTAGGAGAAGCAAATACAATGCGGTCGCAGCGGAATGCTTCCGACAGAAGGTAGGATGGATCGGTCACCGAAACGTCATACACCGCGATCTTTTTTTCTCCTGCATCCGCCAGTTTTCCAGCCAGCACGTTTACCGTGTTTTCCGTATTTCCGTAAATGGAAGCATATAAAATAAGAACGGTGTGATCTTCCGGCGTGTAGGTGCTCCATTTCTGATATTTTTCAATAAACCAGCCCAGATTTTCTCTCCAGATCGGGCCATGGAGAGGACAGATCACAGCGATATCCAAAGCAGAGGCCTTTTTCAGCGCTGCCTGTACCTGGGTTCCGTATTTTCCAACAATATTTGTAAAATATCTTCTTGCATCGCTAAGCCATTCTCCCTCAAAATCCACCTCATCTGCAAATACATTCCCGTTAAGGGCTCCGAAAGTACCAAAAGCATCCGCACTGAACAGTACTTTGTCATACGTATCGTAGGTTACCATGGCTTCCGGCCAGTGCACCATAGGGATCATGGCAAAGGTCAGCGTATGACGGCCGGTGTTCAGGGTATCTCCCTCTTTGATCACCACTGCATGGGCATCTGTATCAAAGGAGAAAAACTGTTTCATCATGGTAAAGGTCTTGGCATTTCCAACGATCTTTACATCCGGATAACGCAGCACCACCTCTCCAATGGTAGCACAGTGATCCGGTTCCATATGGTTCACGATCAGATAATCCAGGCTGCGTCCCCCAAGAACATGCTCCAGATTTTCAAAGAACTGTCCGCTTACAGCCTTATCTACCGTGTCCAGAAGGACTGTTTTCTCATCTGACAGCAGATAAGAATTGTACGAAACTCCCTGAGGGATGGGATAAATATTTTCAAACAGTGCCAGCCGTCTGTCACTGGCGCCGATCCAGTATAAATCTTCTGTTACCTTTTTTACGCAGTACATCGCCGCTTTTCCTCCTTTTATGCTTCGTCAATGGCTTTGCCGATGTCGTGCCGCATGTATTTGTTTGCAAAGGAAACCCATTCTGTGGCCGCATAGGCGTTTTTCCTGGCTTCCTTGAGATCCTTGCCTTTTGCAGTAATGCCAAGGACACGTCCTCCGTTTGTCACGATCTTTCCATCTGCAAACTTGGTCCCTGCATGGAAACAATAGTATCCATCCTTGTCCTGAAACTGATCCAGCCCTTCTATGGCAAAACCTTTTTCATATTTCACCGGATAGCCGTCGCTTGCAAGCACAACGCACACAGCTGCATTGTCTTCAAATTCCAGATCGATCTGATCTAAGGTCCCGTTCACACAGGCTTCCATCACTTCGATGATATCGTTCTTCATCCTGGGCAGGACGACCTGTGCCTCCGGATCTCCGAATCTGGCATTATATTCCAGCACCTTAGGGCCGTCTTTGGTAAGCATCAGGCCAAAGAAAATGATCCCCACAAAAGGACGTCCCTCCGCTGCCATGGCATCCACAGTAGGTTTGAAAATGTGTTCCTGGCAGAAGGCATCCACTTCCTTTGTATAGAACGGACTGGGAGAAAAGGTTCCCATTCCTCCTGTATTCAAGCCTTTGTCTCCGTCCATGGCACGCTTATGGTCCTGGGCGGAAGTCATGGTCTTGATCGTCTTTCCATCCACGAAGGACAGGACTGAAACCTCCCGTCCGGTCATAAATTCTTCTATGACCATGGTGTTTCCGGCGCTGCCGAACTTTTTGTCCTCCATGATCTCTTTTACGCCGTCCTCTGCCTCTTTTAATGTATTGCAGATCAGAACACCTTTTCCAAGAGCCAAGCCGTCTGCTTTAAGGACGATGGGGAATTGCGCCTTTGTGCGGAGATAAGCAAGTGCCTTCTCCGGGTCATCGAAGTTTTCATATGCCGCTGTAGGAATGTGATATTTTTTCATCAGATCCTTGGAAAAGGCCTTGGAGCCTTCCAGGATAGCGGCATTTTTTCTGGGGCCGAATACCTTAAGGCCTTTTGCCTCAAATACATCTACGATACCGCCTACCAGCGGATCATCCATGCCGATAATAGTCAGGTCGATCTCTTTTTCCTGTGCAAACTCCGCCAGACGGTCAAATTCCATGGCACCAATGTCTACACACTGGGCATATTGGGAAATTCCCGCGTTTCCCGGAGCGCAGTATATCTCCTGTACGTTTTTGCTTTTTGCAGCGCTCCAGGCGATGGCATGCTCCCTTCCGCCGCTGCCTACGATCAATATTTTCATTTTTTCCTCTTTTCTGACGCCTTCTCCGCGTCAATGTGGACGGTTCCTTTTATGCTCTTATCCATACTTTTCCGTCTTTAACAGTAATCTTATCATTGGCGATCAGATCGATCGCCTGGGGAAGGATCACCCATTCCGCCTGCTCCATCACACGGCGCTGGAGGATTTCCGGCGTATCTCCCTCTTTGACTTCTACAGCCTTCTGCAGGATAATAGGACCGGTATCCGTGCCGGTATCTACAAAGTGGACGGTAGCCCCGGTCACCTTTACCCCTCTTTGGAGGGCGCCCTCATGGACTTTAAGCCCATAATAGCCAACGCCGCAAAAAGAAGGGATCAGGGAAGGATGGATATTAACGATCCGGTTGGGGTAGGCCTCTACGATAGAAGGAGGAATGGCCACAAGGAATCCCGCCAGCACGACCAGATCTGCCTGGGAAGCTCTAAGTTCTCCTAAAAGGGCCTCGTGGAAAGCCTCCCGGTCCCTGTACTGGCGCGGGGAAATACAAACACCCTTTACACCATGGTTTTTGGCACGGGTAAGGGCATAAGCCCCTGGATTGTTGCTGATGACCACTTCCACTTTTGCATTGGTAATAGCACCGGAATCTATGGCATCCAGGATAGCCTGGAGATTGGTCCCTCCGCCGGATACTAAGACTGCCAGCTTTAACATAAGGTCACTCCCTTTTCTCCTGCTTCGATCTTTCCTACCAGGTAAGGCGTCTCCCCTGCATCCCGTACTGCCTCCATGACTTTTTCCGCGTCAGCAGGATCTACCGCCAGGACCATACCCAGTCCCATATTGTAGGTATTATACATCATCTGTTCCTGGATGCCGCCTTTTTTTGCCAGGAGCCGGAATATAGGAAGCACCGGATAACTGTCTTTTTTGATAACTGCCCTTGTGCCTTCTTTCAGCATACGGGGAATATTTTCATAAAATCCGCCGCCGGTGATATGACTACATCCGTGAATGGATACACCTGCGTCTTTGATGCTTTTTAATGCTTTTACATAGATCTTGGTGGGCGCCAGCAGCGCTTCTCCCAAAGTCGTATCCAGTTCCTCGTAATACGTATCTAAAGATTCCCTGGTCATTTCAAAAACTTTGCGCACAAGGGAAAAGCCGTTGCTGTGGACGCCGGAAGAAGCCATACCAATAAGCACATCTCCCGGGGTGACCGCTTCCCCTGTGATCAGATCCTTTTTGTCTACCACGCCTACGGCAAAACCGGCCAGGTCGTACTCATCCACCGGATAAAAGCCCGGCATCTCCGCAGTCTCGCCGCCGATCAGGGCTGCGCCGGACTGTACGCATCCTTCCGCCACGCCTTTAACGATCTCTGCGATCTTTTCCGGATAATTCTTCCCGCATGCGATATAATCCAGGAAGAACAGCGGTTCTCCTCCTGCACAGGCAATATCGTTCACACACATGGCGACACAGTCGATCCCCACTGTGTCATGTTTGTCCATCAAAAATGCCAGCTTCAGCTTGGTTCCCACACCGTCTGTTCCGGAAACCAAGGTAGGCTCTTCCATGTCCTTAAAGGCATTCATGGAAAAAGCTCCGGAAAAACCGCCGATGCCTCCCAGCACTTCCGGTCTCATGGTTTTTTTGATATGCTCTTTCATCAGCTCTACAGACTTGTAGCCTGCTTCAATATCTACGCCCGCGTTTTTATAATCCATAATATCCTCCCATTAATATGCCTGATATCCTACTTCCTGTAATCTTGCATCCTTTGCCTCAACCTGCTCCTTTAATTCCTGGCTGTAAGCCTTAAGCCGCGCCAAAAGCTCTTCATCGGAAGTGGCAAGGATCTTGGCTGCCAGAAGTCCTGCATTTGCCCCGCCATTTATGGCCACGGTAGCTACCGGGATGCCGGAAGGCATCTGCACGATGGAATACAAAGAATCCCGTCCGCCCAGAGACGTGGTGTGCATAGGGATCCCTATCACAGGCATAGGGAAGATCGCTGCGCACATGCCGGGCAGATGGGCGGCCATGCCGGCTCCGGCGATGATCACTTTAAATCCTTTTTCTTCCGCAGTTTTTGCATACTCAAAAAACACATCCGGTTCTCTGTGTGCGGAGATGATCTTCATCTCGAAATCAATCCCCAGCTTTTCCAGGATATCTGCCGCTTTTTTCATAACGGGCATATCTGAATCGCTTCCCATCACAATTCCTACTTTTGCCATAGCTCTTCTCCTTTTGTATGATATAAATTTTTTCTTCTCTAACCGTAGATTCTACTAAGATTCTTTTTTTCTGTCAATATCTCCGTTATCTTTCTTCCAAAGGCAGGTTCAATTCCTCTGTGCCGGGAAGGACAAAACGTCCTCTTTCGATAATGGATGTCATCCCGCCGTCGTCATCGATCACCCGGATGCTTCCCAGCTCATCATAGGGGATCGTGATATCCGTGTGGCATCCGTAGTAAGCCATACTCAGGTCTTCTTTTCTAAGGCTGGAGATCTCATTATCCCTGGCGATGATCTCCTTGCCGTTGGGATTATATACCGGCGTATCCTCTGCCCAGCTGTAGCAGGTATCGCCCACTGCAAAGTGAGGGCCCATTTTTTCCGCAATGAGGATAGGCAGCTTGTGGGCTATATCAAATTTTTGAGCAGCCGCATAAGCGGTGGTATTTGTTCCAATGGCAAATTCTCCCATAGGTATCTTTACGTGGTGATGAAGGATATTATCCTCTACATATTTCCGGTTTTCCTTCTCATCCTCAAAATTCCCGCAGGTATAGTCGATCACCTGGCCGCAGTCGAAGACCAGCTTTAAGTCTTTAAATAAAAGACCGTTTAAGTATACCTTTTTCACATGAAGGATGCCTCCGGTGCCGGCAAGGACCGGAGAGGTAAATACTTCTCCAACCGGGATATTCACATCTGCCACACAGTTTTCAAAGTTTGTCTGTTTCTTGGGATCTTTCAGTTCATGAAGATGGATCAAAAGATCCGTTTCATTCCCTCTCCTGCCTTTTACTTCCACCCACTCACAGGTATCCAGGGTATCTATGATCGTCTGCTGTATCCTCTCATAAAGCTTATAATCCAGCGTATTGATCTTGACGATCTCCTGGAAAATTTCCGGATATGCCTCTCCGATCTCTGGAATGGGATAGGCGATGATGGTAAAGCTGCGCTCGTCCCCTTTAATATACCGGTTCACGATCTGTCCGGCCTCGTTGTCCATCTCCACCATCAGTCTTTGCTGATTTTCTCCCAGCGTCCAGGCTTCCTTCTTGCTTTCCGGCGAGAAGGGTGCCTCTCCGAACGTTTCGATGCATGCGGGTCCTCCATGGACATCTGCCAGCTCCTTATGCTTTTCATAAGCATTCTGCATGGCACGCAGCTTACGCTTTACAAACTCTCCATCCAGGAACAGTGCGCAGTCCTGGCGATGGTCATAATCGTACTGGGGATTGGGGATCCCGCCGGTATAGCCGATCCTTGCCTGGCCTTTTTTATTGACCATATGGGTGGCCCGGCGGTAGATCACCGGCTCAAGCCCCATTTCCCGGAACTGGGACACCGCCGCTCTTACCATCCGCTCAAATCCCAGACGATAGCGGATGTTTACCGTCTTTTTCTTTGTGATATCTTTTCTGCCGTTAAGGAAACCGATACGGTATCCCTCTGTAAACGTGCGGGCCATACTGTCAATCTGCTCTTCTGAAAGGGTATTTAAAAATTTAGCTGTTTCCCGTTCATTGTCTGATACGTATTCCCCGTACCAGTACAGATAGCTCAGATCCTGCAGATCCCCCTGCATAATGATATCCAACGCAAAACTTTCCCGGGGATCTATCCCCTCCAGGATCCGATGTTCCACCATTTCCTGGCAGTAATCATTGATGTAAGAAGTTAAGATTTCCTGGACCGTCTTCACTTCCGGAAGCTCTTCTTCGCAGAACACCGCATAGATTTCTAAAAAAAGCTCCATAGAAACCAAGAAATCCCAGTATTTCTTTTCATATGCATAAGGAACTGTCTCACGAAGCTCTGCATATAAAAAGGTAAAAAGCGGTCCGTAATCCTTAAGCTTAGCCGCCGCATAGGCAGGATTGCCATAGGAAGAGGCATAATTCTCCGGAAAGAGATCCTGATAGAATTCCCGGTTATACTGTTCTAGTTCCGCTTCTTTCAGCTGTTTTACATCCTTTTCCAAAAGTTCCATCCCTTTTTCCAGGAATCCTGCCATTTTGCAGAAGAAATCTGAAAAAGGCTGGGGAACGGCCTTCTCCCCGGGGATCTCCCGGATCCTTTCTTTTGCAAGGGTATAGCGTTCTGTCATCCATTCGTCCACTGTTTCTATCTCCATTTCTTTTGTCTCCTTTCCCATAAAGGTTTAGAATTCTTTCTCTTCCTTTCCGTCATCGATAATATGACCCTCGTCTATATGCTTTTGGATCAGGGTCTGCATATATTCCCAGATCGCCGGGGCGCCTTCCCCGGTCTTTGCGTTCCGTTTGTAGATCTGGCTTTTTTTCACCTGATGCTCCGCCCAGCTTTTTCCTTCTGAAGCATCATTTAAAAAAAGAGGCTGGCTATTATCCAGCATGTGCGCGTATTTTGCTTCCGGTGTTTGGTATGCTTCAAATTCCTCCCACAATTCCCGGAACCATTTCCCCTGGTCAGAAGGCAAAAGCCCGAATATCCGGTCTGCCGCTTTTGTTTCCCGTTCTGCCTTGGTAGCTGCTCCCGCTTCGTCATAAGCGTAGGTGTCACCTGCATCGATCTCCACCAAGTCATGGATCAAGACCATAGGGATCACCTTGGAAAGGTCTACCTCTTCCGGGGCATATTCTTTTAGGAGTACCGCCATAAGAGCCAGATGCCAGGAATGTTCCGCGTCATTTTCCCGGCGTTTTCCATCGGCCAGATACGTCTGGCGGATGATATTTTTTACTTTATCTGCTTCCAGGATAAACTTCATTTGTTTTTGTAATCGTTCCATGTTCTCTTTCAAACTCTAAACCCCCATTAAAAAAAAGCCAAGCCAGCCTACCATAATGATCCCGTTTCCTATGGATCCGATAATGCTCGTCCGATGCATCCGCTTTTCTTCAGAAAAGCTATATAGCCCCATGATGAATCCGTAAGCCGAAAGCAGTGCGGCAAATAAACTGATCCCGCCTGGAATGAAAAGATAGCTTTCCTTCAAAAAAAAAGCTGTAAGCACTGCCGCCCCAAATAACAGGACGGAGGCCGCCCCAAGTCCCACAGACAGCTTTCCTTTTGCCGCCTCTTTTTTCTTTACGAATGCATATCTATATCTTTTTGCCATAATATTTTCTCCTCAGATGGTCGCAAACAGCAAAGGCAAAATAGCCCAGAGCCGCCCCAAGGGTATTTAAGATCAAGTCATCCACATCAAAGCACCCAACCTTGGTCACAAGCTGGATGACCTCCACACACAGGCTTATCCCAAATCCGGAAAGGATGATCAAAAAGCCGCTGCGAAGTCCCCGGCAGATTACCGGAAGGATAAAGCCGTAAGGAATAAACCCCAAAACATTCCCCACAATGTTGGTAAACAGCGCAAATCCGCCCAGCTGCTCTCGATAGACCCAGAACCTTCTGATCTCTACAAAAGGGATCAGATTATACCGGTATTCCCGCTCTGCCTCGGCCACACGGCCGTAACCTTCAGAAAAGAAAAGCAGATACATAAGAAGCAGCACATAGATTACAAACAAGACAATACCCGTTTTCCTGATAACATGTTTTGTTTCTTTCTTCAAAATTCTCCCCTATCCTTAAACCGCCCAGAAAGCCACAGGGAACCCCCTGTGGCTTTGGGAATGTTTTATAACAATATATCCGCTTTTCTTTTTATAAGCTTTGCGCCGCTGATGATCATAAGGATCCCTGCAGCAGCCCCTGTCACCAGGACAACAATACCAACCGCAAGATTACAGGCTCCGGATGTGGACATGGTTTTATAAATCTTTTCGTTCATGTACCGTTTCCTCCTTTTATGGTTATTCTGCTCCATATTGCTGGTAATATGCGTCGATCGCCCCCTTCAGCGTATCGTCAATGATCACCCTGCCCTTATACTCCTTATTGTAAAGATGCTCCACCACCTCTGCCATGGTAACAATAGCAGTTGTGGAAAGTCCGTAGGTCTCTTCGATTTCTTTTAAGGCACTCTTGGTTCCCTGGCCTCTCTCCATCCTGTCTACCGATACAACCAGGCCGATAGGTTCTACCTTCCCCTGTGCCTTAATGATGGGCAGCGTTTCCTGGATAGAGGTTCCGGCTGTGGTCACATCCTCGATGATCACTACCTTGTCTCCATCTTCGATAGGGCTTCCTAAAAGGATCCCCTTATCCCCATGGTCTTTTACCTCTTTGCGGTTGGAACAATAGCGGATGTCTCTGCCATATTCTTCACTGATCGCCATAGTCGCTGCTACTGTCAGGGGGATACCCTTATAAGCCGGTCCAAAGAGTACATCGAAATCCAGGCCGAATTTGCTTACGATCGCTTTTGCATAATACCAGCCCAGCCGGCGAAGCTGCGCACCGGTACGATAAAAACCGGTATTAACAAAAAACGGGGTTTTTCTTCCGGATTTCGTAACAAAATCTCCAAACTTTAAGACATTGCAGTCGATCATAAATTCTATAAATTCTTTTTTATACTGCTCCATATTTTCCTCCTTTTGGCATATCCATCGGTTCTTTTATTTGACCGCTCCGATCAGTTCGCGGATGTCCTCCACATGATTTTCTTCCATAAATTGTTCGATCCCCTCTGCGATCTCTATAGTGGCATAAGGATTAAAGAAGTTCGCTGTTCCCACAGACACTGCGCTGGCACCGGCCAGGATAAACTCCAGGGCATCCTCTGCTGTAGCGATGCCGCCCATGCCGATTATGGGGATCGATACCGCCTGTGCAGCCTGGTAGACCATACGCAGGGCAACCGGCTTTACAGCCGGGCCGGACATGCCGCCGGTCTTATTGGCAAGGGCAAAGGTCCGTTTATGGATGTCGATTTTCATTCCGGTGATGGTATTGATCAAAGAAAGGACATCCGCCCCTCCTGCCTCAGCCGCTTTGGCCATCTCGGCGATATCCGTCACATTTGGGCTCAGTTTCATGATCACCGGCTGTTTGGCATATTTTTTCACTTCCCTGGTGATCGCCAAAAGGGCGGAGGGATCCTGTCCAAAGGCAATTCCGCCTTCTTTCACGTTGGGACAGGAAACATTGATCTCCAGCATATCCACCGGCTCATCTCCCAGCCGTTCTACCACTTCGCAGTAATCTTCTGTTGTTTTACCGCATACGTTCACAATGATCCTGGTATCAAATTTTTTTAGAAACGGGATATCTCTTTGGCAGAAAACATCGATCCCCGGATTCTGCAGTCCGATGGCGTTAAGCATCCCGCCCCAGGTTTCTGCAACACGGGGTGTTGGATTTCCCGGCCACGGAACATTGGCCACACCTTTGGTAACAACGGCTCCCAAACGGTTCAGGTCCACAAATTCACTGTATTCTTCCCCGGAGCCAAAGGTGCCGGAGGCTGTCATTACCGGATTTTTCAGTTCTACTCCAGCCAGTTTTACACTTGTCCTGCTCATAATTCCACCTCCGTGCTTAAAAATACCGGTCCGTCCTTGCAGACCCGCTTATTGTGCACATGAGAATGTCCGTCTACTTCCTTGGATCGGCAGACACAGGCCAGGCAGGCGCCGATCCCGCAGGCCATTCGTTCCTCCATGGAAATCCAGCAGGGGATCTCTTTTTCCAGGGCATATTTCTTTAGGGCCCCCAGCATCGGGGCCGGGCCGCAGGCAAAGATCACATCCGCCTTTAAATCCTGTTCCCGGATCACGTCCAGAACATTTCCTTTGGTCCCAGCGGTACCCGTCTCTGTAGCCACATATACTTTTCCATAAGGTTCAAATTCTTTTTCCAGGAACAGCTCGTCCCGGTATCCCAGAATGATCTGTTTTTCTCCTTCTGCCTGCTTCGCGGTTTCCAGCATAGGCGGGATCCCGATTCCTCCGCCTATAAGAAAAACTTTTTTTCCTTTACATTCTTCCAGCGGGAATCCATTTCCCAATGGTCCCAGCGTCTCTATAGCGATCTTTCCATGCAGCCGGGAAAATTCTTCGGTTCCTGTATTTTTTCCGGTAACCCGGTAAACCAGCCGAAGGGCGTTTCTTTCTTTGTCTATTTCACAGATACTGATCGGACGGGGCAGAAGCTTGCTGCCATTTCTGCTGTACAGTGATACAAACTGACCAGGGCGGGCATTTTTTGCAATGTCCCCCCCTTCCAGCCACATGCTGTATATGTCTGTGCCAATACACTCCTGGCTTATGATCCTTAAACTCTGTTTCGTCTTTTCTCCCATAATTTCCTCTTTCTTGATGCGTTATCCAGATAGATTTGAAAGCCTGCTTTCAAACTGTGTCCCTTCCTCCTAGCGGCCGGACAAAGCACCTGCGATATCTGCGATCATGTCTTTTACTGCCATACGGGACGCCTCTGCATAATTATCCGCACCCACGAAAGCATATTTTTCCTGCTTGTAGGCCGCAATGATCCCCCGGGAGGAATTTACGATAGCTCCCAGGCCGTCTTCGTTAAAGAAATGGACCAGATCGGCTCCTTTTCCGCCCTGTGCCCCATAGCCCGGCACCAGGATAAAGGTTTTCGGCATCAGCTTTCGAAGGACCTTGCCCATCTCCGGATAGGTGGCTCCTACCACAGCTCCAATATAGCTGTAAGTATCACCCATAAGTTCTTCTCCCCACTGGGCAACTTTTTCGCCAACCCACTCATAGAGAGGACGTCCGTCTATGATCCGGTCCTGAAATTCTCCGCTGGATGGATTGGATGTTTTTACCAGGATAAACAGCCCCTTCTTTTCTTCTCTGCACACATCGGCAAATGGCTTTACGCCGTCTGTGCCCAGATAAGGGTTGACGGTGGCAAAGTCCTCGTCAAACCCGGCATAGGATCTGCTTCCTACCTGCACATGTCCCAGATGGCCTGCTGCATAGGCAGCGGATGTGGAACCGATATCCCCTCGTTTGATGTCCCCTATCACGATCAGGTCTTTTTCTTTGCAGTAGTCAATGGTCTTTTTATATGCGATAAGGCCGGGAATGCCAAACTGTTCGTACATGGCGATCTGAGGCTTGACAGCCGGGATCAGGTCATAGGTCGCGTCTACGATCCCCTTATTGAACTGCCAGATCGCTTCTGCGGCGCCTTCCAGGGTTTCTCCATATTCTTCAAAAGCATGCTTTACGATCTGTGGGGGGATGTAGCTCAGCATTGGGTCTAATCCCACCACAATAGGGGCATTGGTCTTTTTGATCTTGTCAATCAATTTGTTGATCATAAGGTTTTCCTCCGGATTCAAAAATTTTTATTTTTTCAATTCTTTTCCTGATAAACGATCCTGCCGCCGCATATAGTGTACAGAACCTTGCCTTTTACCTTTCTGCCATGGAAGGGCGTATTTTTTCCTTTGGACAAAAAGTTGTTTTTGTCAATGGCATATTCCTCTGCAACATCCACCAGGATCACATCTGCAGGATAGCCCTCCTGGAGGCTCCCGGTCTTTCGTCTTAAAATCTGTGCCGGGTTCCAGCACATTTTTTCCACCATCTGCAGCGGCGTCAGGATGCCTTTTTCTACCAATTCTGTATAGGTAAGGGCAAGACTTGTCTCCAGACCTACGATACCAAAAGCCGCATTTCTCATAGAACCGGCCTTATCCTTGGCTGTGTGGGGCGCGTGATCCGTGCTGATCACTTTGATATACCCTTCTTTCAGTCCTTTGATCAAAGCCTTTACATCTTCCCTGGTACGCAGCGGAGGGTTCATTTTGTAATTAGGATCATCCCTGGGGATATCATCTGAGGTAAGGATGAAATGGTGGGGGCAGACCTCTGCGGTGATCTGTTTACCCAGTCCTGCTTCTTCTACGTGTTTCATCATTTTGGCCACTCCTTCTGTAGAGCAGTGGCAAAGATGCAGACGCACGCCGGTTTCCACAGCAAGAAGGATGTCCCTGGCGGCAATCGCATCCTCCGTGGAACTGCTGATTCCCGGAAGATGAAGACGTTCTGCGTTTTTGTCTTCATTGATGCAGCCGTTTCCTCTTAGATCAATATCTTCGCAGTGATCGAAAATCGGAAGGTCATACTTTGCCGCACATTCCATAGCCTCTTTTAGGATCCGGCTGTTCATCACGGATTTTCCGTCTTCTGATAAGGCGGGGATCCCCGCCTTTACCATCCCCTCAATATCGGAAAGTTCTTTTCCGCCTTCTCCTTTGGTAATGGCACCGGCCTGCAGCACATGAATACCGGCCACCTGGGCAGCTTTATTGTGCACATAGTTTACCCGATCCGGATCGTCGATCACAGGGCTGGTATTTGGCATGGTCACAACGGTGGTAATGCCTCCGTGTGCCGCTGCTCTCCCGCCGGTTTCGATATCTTCTTTTTGCGTCTGTCCAGGATCCCGGAAATGCACATGCAGATCTATGATCCCAGGCATGACCCAAGCGCCGGCTGCATCGATCTCCAGATCCTCTTCTTCCTGGATTTCCAGATGCTCTCCGATCTTACTGATCACATTGTCTTTTATATAGAGATCTCCTGTCATGTCTTTTTTGGTTGCCGCGTCCAGGATGCGGCCGCCGCGGATCAGAATACCCATATCTACATACTCCTTCCAGTATTTTTTTCCAGATTGCTCCTTCTGTTTATAATACACGAAATCCCCTCTTTAGTCAAACACTCCAGGACAGGGAAACACGCTTTTTCCTCTTCCCATCACAAAATGACCATAACTGACCATTTCTCATTTTTTCTCAGGAACAATTCAGAATAACCTTGACAATTTATTTTCACAGATATATAATCAGAATATAACCTATATTGTTTAATACAAAATCACTAGTTTTTAGAGATTATATATTACATGATATAGTCTGTAAAATCTGGTGATTTTTTATCGTCAGAGAACAATTTAACTTTTTTATTTTTTATGGAGGTAACATCATGAACAATGGAACTGTAAAATGGTTCAACGCAGAAAAAGGATATGGGTTTATCACAGGTGAAGATGGAGCCGATGTTTTTGTACATTTTTCTGCGATCAACGGAGAAGGCTTTAAATCTCTTGATGAAGGTCAGGCCGTAACTTATGACTTAACAGAAGGCGCACGCGGCATGCAGGCTGCAAACGTTACCAAATTATAAGAGTATCTCAATCAAGACTTTAGCCGTGTCACGGTTCAAATGGCACAAAAATTCCCCGGTCCGAAAGACTGCTTTTTCTTACGTCTTAAGGTCCGGGGAGTTTTTCTTTTTATTCAGCTTCTGCAGTCTCCGCTGAAAGGGAGGACAAATACTCGTCTAAAGCACTGGTATCCATTACCGTTTCTTCCACCACATTCTCCTGGTTCTCTGCCACTCTGTCGTAAACAGAATAGCCGATCCAGCATACAATGGCAAGTCCCACCAAAGCTGCGGCGAGCTTCTCCAGTCTGAAAACCAGTTTTTCTTTTTTCATGATCTTTTCACGGTTTGCTTTTTTCTTTTTATATTCATCTACTTTTTTCTGGCTCATGACCTATCTCCTTTTGTACCATAATAAAGTATTATAGCACAACCGCCTTTCCTTGAAAAGACCTCAATGAAAAGACTTAAACCACAACGATGATCCCCCCATCGTTGGCATACATGCTGCTGACTCCTGCGGTATCCAGGACGACGATTTTTTTCGGTCCCAGCCTTTCCTGCAGCGCCTCTTTGATCAGGTGGGCACGGGAGGCACAGTTGCAATGGGCGATCCCAAGGATCTTGTCTTTGCTGTCTGCTGTCTTTTCTACAATATGTTCCACCATTTTTACCAAAGCTTTATTCATGCCTCTGGCCTGATCCAGCTGGCAGATCGTTCCCTCGTCTGTGGACGCCATGACCGGTTTGATCTTTAAAGCAGAAGCCACCAAAGCTTTTACTTTGCTGAGACGTCCGTTTTTTCTTAAAGTTTCCAGATTTTCCAGTACAAAAAATGTATTCTGGCTGGTAATGTAGTCTTCTGTCTCTTCTACCACTTCTTCAAAGGATTTTCCTGCTTCCTCAAGCTCCTGGATCTTCATGGCGATCAGGGTTTCTCCCACAGAAGCAGAACGGGAATTAAAAATATGGACCTTCTTTTCCGGATGGTCTTCCAAAAGCAGATTTTTGCCTAATACGGCACTGTTATAGGAGCCGCTCAGCTCTGCAGACAAAGTCACACAATAAATATGATCCGCATCGCAGCTAAAGGCACGCAGATACCGTTCCGGTGACGGACAGGCAGATTTCGGACATTCGGGACATTCTGCCACCTTCTTAAGGAAATCCTTTTGGTCAAAGGTTCTGTCGTCAATAATGCTTTCGCCTCCTACCGTAAGGATAAGGGGCACAGATTCAATATGCGCATCTTGTTTCCATTCTTCTATCAGCTCTCCGCAGCTATCTATTACGATTTTATAGCTCAATTATATCGTCCTCTTTTCTATTATATGTAGTATCCAATACCACATAT